>JBJFEV010000051.1:0-10163 GCA_051891155.1 Bacilli bacterium | reverse complement strand
CGAGTAAGTGCTGTCGTGGCAAAAATTGCTTCATTATTAAATATTAAAGTATTATTAAAAGGAAGCGATGAAGCAAAGATTGTTTCCTTTGGTAAAGTTCACGGAAGAGCAATGTCAATTAAGACGCTCGCTAAAACTTGCCTAGATCACATTGTTGATAAAGATCAAACAATATATATTTGCCATTGTGACGCAAAAGACGACGCAAATAAACTCAAAGATCTTGTGGTCGCTGGTGGATGTAAGAATGTTGAACTTTATTATTACGATCTTATCACTGGCGCTCATGTGGGACCAGGAACACTCGCTATTTTCTATATGGGTGAAAACAGAAATAATTAATTTAAAATAAACAAAAACTGTATTGAGATAGGTAACTACATCAATACAGTTTTATTTTTTACATTTTTCTTAATTCTGCTAGTTCAAGAATTAATTGTTCAGTTTTATCCCATCCTAAGCAAGGATCAGTAATGGATTTTCCATAGCATCCTTCATTAGCTTTTTGAGAACCATCTTCAATATAACTTTCAATCATTAAACCTTTTACTAGTTTTTTTATTTTTTCATTATGACGAGTGCTATGTAAAACTTCTTTAGCAATTCTCACTTGTTCTAAATATTTCTTTCCTGAATTAGCGTGATTGCAATCGACGATTACAGCTGGATTTACGAAGTTTGTATCATCATATAAAGAAGCAAGATGAGCTAAATCTTCATAATGATAATTTGGTAAAGATTCGCCTTTTTGATTTACAAAACCCCTTAATATAGCGTGTGATAAAGGGTTGCCATGAGTTTTAACCGCCCAACCACGATAAATAAAATTATGTGAATGTTCAGCGGCATTTATAGAATTGAGCATAACAGTAATATCACCAGATGTTGGATTCTTCATTCCTACTGGTACATTTATTCCTGAAGCCACTAAACGATGCTCTTGATCTTCGACTGAACGTGCTCCTACTGCCACATAAGAAAGTAAATCGGATAAGTAACGATGATTAGCTGGATATAGCATTTCATCAGCACATGAGAAAGAAGTTTCTTCTAATGCTCTAAGATGTAGTTTTCTTATCGCAATCAATCCTTTTAACATATCTTCTTCTTGAAGTGGATCAGGTTGATGCAACATGCCTTTATATCCTGCACCGGTAGTTCTTGGTTTATTAGTATAGATGCGAGGGATAATAATAATTTGATCTTTAACTTTTTCTTGAACGACACGTAAACGTTTGATGTAGTCGATTACAGCATCTTCTCTATCGGCAGAACATGGTCCAATAATTAAAAGTAATTTGTCTGATTCGCCAGTAAATACTTTTCTAATCTCTTCATCGTTTTGCGCTTTAATTTTAGCTAGCTTATCGCTAACTGGATACATGTCTTTAATCTCCGCTGGTGTAGGGAGTTTATTAATAAATTCCATATTCATAATTTTTACCTCGTTTTTTTTACTTATTAAAATAATTTCTTCTAATTGTGGATAGTTTCATCATATCCTTCATGGTTTCTACATCATCTTCATCGATAGCATTTCTTAATTTCTTAAATTCATTAATAAATAAATCCATTTGATCTATTAATTCTTTTTTATTCATTAAGAATAATTCACTCCACATATTTTCGTTGATGTTAGCAATACGCGTTAAGTCACGGAATGAATCGCCTGTATATTCTTTTAGATGAACAGAATCTTTACAAGCCATTAGTGACACGGCGATACAATGTGTTAATTGACTTAAGAAAGCAATCATTTCATCATGCTTTTCAGGAGTAAGGATAGAAATGTTTTTAAATTCTAAACTAGAACCAATATCTTTAGCAAGTTCAATTCCTTCCTTAGTGTTTCTATCAGTAGGAGTGATGATGTAATTAGCTCCTACAAATAAATCATCTTTAGCGTTTTCTACGCCATATACTTCTCTTCCGGCCATAGGATGAGCAGGGATAAATTCAACATTATCATCTTTGATTATATCTTGAATTAAATATACAATACTACTTTTTACGCCTGTGACATCGGTAATGAAAGCACCTTCTTTAATATAACTATGATATTCTTTTATCCAAGAAATAAATGTTTTTGGATAAAGGGAAAAGATAATTATATCAAATTGAGAAACAAATTCTTTATCTACCTTTGTTGTTCCATCAATAATATATTTATGTTCCTTTGCAAAGGCGATAGATTCTTCTTCTTTTGTCAATGCATATACTTGATAACCTTTTTTTGATAATGAAGCAGCATAAGATCCTCCTATTAATCCTAAACCGACTATAAGAATCTTACTCGTCTTGAGTGATAGCATAATCTACCTCCATACCTAGTTTTGATAAATATTCAAAGTATAATGGGAAACTTTTATCAATTGCTTCATAATCATCTATTTCGATATTAAATAAAGTGGCAAACATACTTAACGCCATGACAATGCGATGATCATTGTGTGAAGTAAATGGTATCTTTGGAGCGGTAGGCTTAATTTTTTTAATTACAATCTCATCCTCATAAATAGTTACTTGTGCACCTATTTTTTCTAGTTCTGTTTTCATGGCTAGACCACGATCACTTTCTTTTATTCTCAATCTTTTTGTACCGGTTAATGTTCCTCCTGCCTTAATAGCGCAATAGGCCATTAAAACTGGTCCTAAGTCGATGCAATTAGATATATCCACTTTTTGATTTGGTTTTTCTAAAATAGAGAAATATTCTTCATATACTTTATCGCCTTGATAAGAATAAGGATTTAAATTATTGATTTGAATATTTCCTCCTAAATGATTAAAAGCACCAAAGAAACTTGCATTAGAATAATCACCTTCGACAGAAGAATCTCTTCCTTGATATTTTTGATTTCCCTTCACGATATATTTATTTTCTTCTTTTTCAATAATAATACCAAATTGATGCAAAACATCAATGGTCATATCTACATACATTTTGCTTTGTAAAGGAGTCGTTATTTCAATAACTGAATCCTCATTTAATAAAGGGAGAGCAAATAATAATCCGGTGATGAATTGAGAGGAAAGATTTCCTTCAACTTTAAATGTACCCGGTTTTAGTTTGCCCGATATAATGATTCTTCGTTCTTCTTTTGTGAATTTAATATTTTGTTCAATGAATATTTTTTCATAGATATCCAATCCACGAGCTAAAAGGCGTTCGGTCCCCATCACTATAAAGGAATCATATTTAATTAATGCTAGAGGAATAAAAAATCTTAAAGTCGATCCTGATTCATTACAATTAAATAATGGAATATTAATTGAAGATGTACTTGGATATAAATGTACTGATGATTCACTTAAAGAAAAAGATGAACCATACGCTTTACAACAATCTAAAGTTGCCATGATGTCTTGATTTAAATCGACGTTATCAATAGTACAAGATGAGGAACTTAACATTGAAGCAATAAGATATCGATGGGCATAACTTTTTGATGATGGGGCATTTATTACTCCATTAGGAATCCCATGCTTTATTTTAACTTTCATAATTGTTCCTCCTAGTCCGTTTATTTAGTGATAATTTTATCATTATAATGATAATTAAGCAAATATTTATCATAAATTTGGTTGTTTTGTAGGAAAAAAGTTAAAAAATCGATAATCTATCTTGTGTATGTCTACATATTTTTTCATATTGTAAAATTTATGTAGTGGTATATAATATTATTAATTCTTAAGAAAGGAGAATTCTATGAAAAAAAGCAAACTATTGTTACTTTTTATTAGTAGTTGTCTTCTTCTTTCTTGCGCTAAATCTTCTAATGATGATGAATATGAAAATAAAGAAGGATGGTTTGTAGAACAAAATAATATTTCTGAAAGCGATGGATTAGATGATTATTTTAATATGCCTTTAAATCCATCCAATGCCAATTATCAATGCTTGTCTTCTTTCGAATCGGATAAAGTATATAAAGTCACTTTATGGACTACGATGTCTGATCCTTTAAAAGGAATTATTACTAGTAAATTAAAAGATGGAAAATATTTACCTTCTTATCCAAATATTGAAATCCAATTTGTGAAATATTCTTCATATACCGATTTGAAGGACGCTATTGTCAATGCCCTGGTCGCGGGCACTTATCCTTCTTTGTCTTTTTGCTTAAAAGATGATGTTGCCATTTATAATAAATCACAAAAAGTGGTTCATTTAGATTCATTTATAGAAGATGAAAACTATGGATTAAAGCAAGATAATTTCATTGCTCCTTTCTTTAATGAAGGAAGAACGTATGGAGATGAGCATCTTTATTGTTTACCTTTTGCTAAGGAAAGCGATGTTTTATATTATAATAAAACCTTTTTTGAAGAAAATAATTTAAAAGTACCATCCACGTGGGATGAAATGTGGAGTGTTTGTAAAGAAATAAAAGAAATTGATGATGCTTCTATTCCGTTGGGCATAGAAACTGAATCTAACCTATTTATCAACCTAACTAAATCTTATGGTTATTCTTATTTGTCATCAGGTAAAAAATTTGGTTTTGATAATGATGGTTCTAAAAGTATTGTTAAATCACTTGAGAATATGTATCAAGAAGGATATTTGTTAACGCAAGCATCAATTGGGAACGATGCATCTATTATGATGGATAAAAACTCTACTCATCGCTCTTATATGACCATTGCCCCAAATAGTTCTTCCTCCTACTTGTTTTATAGCGATTTTGAAACAGGCGTTACCAAGATTCCTTCCTCGCCAGAAGGGATAACATCTATTTATTTTAATGGTCCATCACTTTGTATGTTTAACAAAGATGATGAACAAAATATGGCAGCATGGCTAGCAATGCAATTCTTATTATCTGATGAAGTGCAAACTTCTTATGCTATCGCTTCTTCCTCAATGCCAACAACTTTTTCTTCCATTAATTCATCTATCTATATTGATTATCTTGGAAAAAAGGAGGAAAATACAAGAGATGGTGTTATTTCTAAAGCATCTAAGCAAGCTATAGAACAAATACATTATTATGAAACATCTCCTTCATTTATTGGAAGTCAAAAAGCGTATATAGAGGTGGGAGAAATAATTAAATCTGTGCTCTATCTTGATAAACAGGTAGATGCAACGTTTAAAGCGGCTATTAAGGAATGCCAATATGCTGCGAGCTAATTTTTATAGGGGGATAAATGAAAAATAAAAAGTTTTTATTATTGTGTTTAGGAGCATTATTATGTTCTTGTACCACGCAAAAGATTGTTAATAGCATTAGTTCTTCTAGTTCAGAAGAAACGATTTCACAAAATTCCATTGAGAATGATTCTTTGACATCAAATTCACAAGGAAATTCTATTATAACAAGTGGAGGAACAACTGATAATGTAACATCAAGTTCATACACTTCAAGTAATAATTCTTCTGTAACTAGTAACGGATCAACTTCGATAGTATCTTCAGTGACAAGTGGTAATACTTCTTCTGTTACTAGTTCAAGTAACAACACTTCAGTTATTAGCAATGAATCAACTTCGATAGTTTCTTCAGCGACAAGTGGTAATACTTCTTCTGTTACTAGTTCAAGTAACAACACTTCAGTTATTAGCAATGAAACAACTTCGGTAGTTTCTTCAGTGACATCAAATAACTCAAATAGCTCTGTTGACTATTCCTTAGACTACGATGGATATTATAGTTCTATCACGTCATCATTAACAGGTGGGTTATACGGTACTTTAAGAAAAGCATTAACTGAATTAATCGAAAGTCCTAAAACATATACATATTCAGGCACTAGTTCTACCTGCTTAGGATATTTATTATCCACTACTGATGTTGATAGCGATGGAAATATGGTTTTATTTTATTCTCAAGATAAGATCACTCCAGAAAAAGCTGATAAGTGGAATAGAGAACATGTATGGCCTCAATCTTTATCTGGTGGCCTTTATGGCACTTCAGGGCCAGGAGCAGATATGCATCATATTAGACCTACCGCTACAGTAACTAATTCTAATCGTGGTAATCTTTTATATGGCGACGTTGATCATAGCAGTGCTAAAGAATCTCGTAATACAACTTATGGAACTAATACTTTAAGTGGATGGTATAATAGTACCTATTTTGAACCTCTTGATACAGTAAAAGGTGATGCGGCAAGAATTTGCTTATATATGTATACTTGTTATTTCTCATCAAATAAATTAACGTTGACTAATGTGGCTAAAGATATTCAAACTTTAGTGGATTGGTCAAATTTAGATTTACCAAGTGAACAAGAAAAAATTAGAAATGAAAAAGTATATGCTTTACAAGGAAATAGAAATCCATACATTGACCATCCTGAATGGGTAAATAAAATCTTTGGTGATGGATCATCTACAGTTCCTCCAACAACTTCTTCTTCAGAAGTAGTTACCTCTAGTGAAGTAACATCTTCTTCCTCTTCTTCAAGCACAGGAACATCAACTGATATTTCTCACGAAGATGGATTAACTTGTACCTTCACAAGTGCTTCTAGCGGTGATACTTCATTTACTGATTCTAACGGAAATCAATGGACAAGTTCTACTTCTGCCTTTGGTTATGATGGAGCAAGAGGAATACAGTTTACTTGTTCTTCCATTGGCTTAGGTAGTACAATGACTTTTGAAAGTGAAGCTTCAATAAATGATGTTTGTAATATAGAATTGACATATGGTACTAACAATACTTTATGTCAAGTGGAAGCATTCGTAGGTGCTACTTCACTTGGAACACTTGATACATTAAGCACAACATCTGGTTCGACTCAAACTTTAACATTTAGTTCAGGTTCCTTATTATCTGGAAAAATTAAATTAGTGATTACTCCTTCTGGTTCAAGTAAATCATTCTATTTAAAACAAATTGTCATAAAATAATTAATTTTGTTAACTTCTAGGTTCGCCTAGAAGTTTTTTTTATGATTTTTTGTCAATAAATGTCTTGCTATTTTGATAAATATGATAAAATGATGATAATGAAATTATTTATAATTTCATTCTAGTTATAAAGGAAGGTGAAAAAATGAAGAAAAGATATAAGGTTATCATTATCATTTCTTGCGTTTTTGTATTCCTTTTTGCAACGTACGGAATCTTATTATTAGGTACAATATCTGCTTCAAATAAATTGGAATCTTTTGCAAAAGACTATGAAAAAGTTGAATATGAAGATCAATTAATACCCCTATTAGATGAAGATAATAATTATTATTTTGTTACAGATAGAAAAGTGAAAATTATGCAGATTGCTGATATGCATATTGGAGGCGGATTATCTTCATATTCTAAAGATTTAAAAGCGATTAATGCAGTCGCAGCTATGGTGAGTTATGAAAAGCCCGATTTAGTGATTTTGACCGGTGATCAAGTGTTTCCTGTTCCTTTTTATTCACTGAATAATAATAATCAAAGGGCATTTAAAGCAATCGCGGGTATGTTTGAATCTCTTGGAGTATATTGGACCGCGGTTTTTGGAAATCATGATTCGGAAATTTATTCTTCTAATACTAGAAAAGGAGTAGCTTCTCTATATGCTAACGAAGATTTAAAATATTGTATATTTAGAAATAATTATTCGGGTAGTATCACGGGAGAATGCAATCAAATTATTAATTTTTATCACACTAATGGATTAATTAATAAAACATTATATTTAGTTGATTCAAATGATTATCAAAATAGACTTCTTTGTGGATTAGATGGAAAGTATGATAATGTGCATCAAGATCAAATCGATTGGTATGAAGAAAATGTTCAAGAAAGAATTGCCTATAATCAAAATATACTTTCCTCTTTAGGAGAAGTAGAAAATAAAGAAAATTATCAAACTGCGCAAAGTTTCGTTTTCCTTCATATTCCCCTGTATGAATACAAAATTGCTAGTGATTTGTATAAAAAAAATGATGAAAGTGTAACATATAATTTTGGTGTGATGGGGGAAGATGTTGCCTGTAGTAATAAACGTGATAATTTCTTTTCCACGATGGTAAAGTATAATTCGACAAAAGGAGTTTTCTGTGGGCATGATCACGTTAATAATATTTCACTGAAATATCAAGGAATAGATTTAACATATGGTATGAGTATTGATTATTTGGCATATCGAAAGATAGCAAAATATGGGCTTCAAAGAGGTTGTACTATATTAGAATTACAAGAGGATGGAAATTATTCTATTCATCAAGAAAATTATTATCAAGAAAAGTATGTTGCAAAGATTGCAAAAGAAAATGTTAATCTAGTTGATTATTACAACAAATAAAAATTAAAAAAATTGTAAATAAATAAGTAATTATTTATTGATTTATTGTTTTTGTAGCAATAAATAAGTTATAATAAATCAGTACGGAAGGGAAGTTATATAAAATGAAAAAACTTATTTTAGTAGTTTCACCACCAGCATGTGGAAAGACATTTATATCCAAGAAATTAGCGGAAAATTTAAAACACGTTGTCTATTTAGATAAAGATACATTAGTACCATTATCAAATGTTGTTTTTGATTGTGCTGGAGAAGAACGTAATAGAAGCTCAGATTTCTTTGAAAAATATATTCGTAATGTTGAATATGATGTAACGATGGATTTTGCTTTAGAGGCATTAAAATATGAAGACTGTGTCTTAATCAATGCACCATTTACTCGTGAAATAAGAGATAATGTCTTTATGAAAGATTTAAGAAATCGTTTGCAAGAACAAAGCTGCGGTTTATACGTAGTTTGGGTTGAAACCAAGTTAGAAATCTGTCGCCAAAGAATGATTTCCAGAAATTCACCACGTGATACATGGAAACTTGAACATTGGGATGAATATATTGCTACAAGAGACTTCAATATTCCTCGTAATCTTTATGAAGATGGAGTTGTTGACAAATTATTAATATTCCATAATTCATCACAAGAAGAATATGAATCTTCTATGAAAGAAATAATTGAAGAATTAGAAAAATAGTGCTTATTCGTAAGTACTATTTTTTCATAAAGGAGAAAGGCGAAATGAAGAATATTTTTATACATATTGCAAACTTTTTTAAATATATCTTCTCATTTAAATTTTTTCGCGTTTTCTTAATCGTTTTGGCAATAAACATTGTATTTATTTTATTGTTTTTAAACAAAGGATTGAGTGCATGGTTTGTTAGTAACATTTATCCTCTTATTCTTTTATCATATGGAAAATTAGTTTCTTTGCTTCCAATTTCTTTTCTTGAAATAGTTTATCTTTTAGGAATTATTTTTGGCTTAGTGATAATAGTTTCACTTATTATATTTATTTTCAATCATAAATCAGTATCTTATAAAAAGTATATGAAAATCATCGGAAAAAGCGCGGCAATTGCTTCTCTTTGCGCACTTTGTTTAAATACCATAATATTTGAACCGATTAAGAATACGTCCTGTATTACCTTTACTAAAGAAAAGAGAGAATATACAACACAAGAGCTAAAGACATTAAGAAATTATTTGTTCAATAAAACCGAAGAACTTTATGATAAAATTGACCGCGATGAAAATGACACACCTCTTTATTATGGCGATATGAATAAAACCGCGATTGAGGCTTTGCATAATATTCAAGATGAGTTTCCTAAATTAAAAGGATATTATCCTAGTGCTAAACCGTTAATTTCATCACGTTTATTCACTTTCTTTCAAATACTTGGAATAACAGAATTTAATTTGATGAGTGTCAATTATAATAAAGATACAAACATCACCTTCTTACCAAATACATTAACTCATGAATACGCGCATATTAAAGGATATGTTAAGGAGGATGAAGCAAACTTTATCGCATATCTATCTTGTATTAATAGCGATGATGTATTCTTTCAATATTCAGGATATTTATCAGTTATTTATTATGTAGATAATGATTATTACAACTCCGCGAAAGAAGCATATGAAAAATATTCTCTTCCAGAAGTTTGTTATCACGATGCGGACGCTTTTACAAGCGAAGCTTATGAAGCCTTAGAAAAGAATGAAGGAATCTCGCAAGTTTTAGGAGATATATCTTCAACAGTAACTGATACTACAATTAAAATTAATGGCGATGAATCAGGAATTGCTTCTTATTCTTATGTAGTTTCTCTTTTACTAAATTATTACGATGGAATTCTATTTTAACATTATATTCTAAGAAGTCCCCTACCTTCTGTAAGTAGGGGATGAATT
>JBJFEV010000050.1:0-10185 GCA_051891155.1 Bacilli bacterium | reverse complement strand
ACGAAGGACAAGTCTTAACTAATACTTTACCACATTGATCACAGAATTTAGAACCCTCTTGATTAGATGCGCCGCATTTTGGACATACAATCACTTTATCATTCTCATGGATAACTTCTTTAATATCTTTAACTGTCTCTTTCATCATTGGTCTGATGTAATTAGTATGAACATCTTTAGCTACTGGTCCATATTCATCGACACCATATTTAGCCATTTCTCTTCCATATCCAATTGCACAGCCCATAGAACCTAATCCCAAACATCCTACAGCTCCAAAACCTGTTAAAGCATTAAAACCAAAATTATCGAATGATAATGAAGTCATGTTTATTATCGTAGTAATAAATAGAGCAATTCCTACTAGAATAAAAATTGGTCCAATCACTTTTAAAACCTTTTTAATGCTTTCATGTCTATTGTTCATAATAATTCCCTCCTTTATATATTAAGAACGAATACAAAATAATATAAACTATATAGTTTTGTCAATTCATTTTAATATTTTATGTTATAAAATATTAAAAAATTTATATATTTTCAAAAAAATCTAAGAGACAACTAGCCTCTTAGATATAAATATTATCTTCTTCTATCAGGATATTGAAATAAAGAAGCGCCACATATATAAACAAGAATCAATGTCATCCCTAGCATAAATCCACCTATGACATCAGTTATCCAATGTTCACCACTTAATACTCTACTAGCTAATGTAAGAGATACAAATAAAACAGCAATGAATACAGAAATGAATTCAATATTTTTGATTTTAGCGTACTTATTAACTAGCAAAGCACCTGTTCCAGAAACGAATGTTACTACCATAACATGAGTAGAAGGATAAGATGATTCTAATTTACCATCGACTAATATAGGTCGATAATTTACTACAATGTAATAATCAAAAATTATCCAAAATGAAATTAAAAGGAAAAAGGTGATAATATATATCAATAATTCTTTATCGACTTTAAAAAGTGAACGCTTCTTTCCCCATTGGTACATAAGAAATGCTCCTACTCCGAAAATCATTAAAATATTAATATATAGAATAATGTCTCCGATTACATTCCACAATATTGTGTATTTCTCATTCACCAACTTATTAACAGCCTTATTCATCGTAGCAAATCCGACTTTGGATCCATCAGGACCTATAGCCTGAACATCCGCGCCCATAATTAAACCAGTAAAGCCAATAAAAATTGTTATGGCGATTGCAAGAAGAGAAAAAAGAAGAATTTTTCTATTTTTTGATTCAATCATATTTTATATCTCCCACCTTTACTACATTATATCACTATGGTAGTAAAAGTAAAACACCATACTTTTCTCCTTCGCCTAATTATCGCGTGATTTTAGAGCATCTCATAGCGTTTAAAATAGCGATAACTGCTACTCCAACATCACCAAATACTGCCAGCCACATAGAGGCTAATCCTAAAGCAGATAAAATCAAAATTCCTATTTTAACTCCCAAGGAAAAATAAATATTTTGATAAACGATTCTCATCGTCTTTTTAGCAATTTCTTTAGCTTTTACAATACCTCTTAAATCATCGTTCATCAAAACTACGTCTGCGGATTCTATAGCCGCATCTGAGCCTACTCCTCCCATAGCTATACCAATATCGGAACGCATGAGAACAGGAGCGTCATTAATTCCATCGCCAACGAAACATAGCACTTCATCAGCTTGTTTATTTTGCAATAGTTTTTCTACTTCTTCCACTTTATCTTGAGGAAGTAAAGAGGAACGATACGATGATAGTTTTAATTCTTCACTGACACTGGCAGCCACTTTATCATTATCGCCTGTTAGCATAATAGTCTTATTTCCCATGCTATTCAAAGATGAGATTACTTCCTTAGCTTCAAGTTTAATCTCATCACATATTAATATAGAGCCTACATAAGAACCATTATGCGCAACATAAATGATTGTTCCCGCTTCTTTTTCTTCACAAATATCAATATTATTTGCCTTTATCAATTTATGATTTCCACATAAAATTACATCTTCTTCAAATCTAGCTTCTATTCCTTGTCCAGGGATATCTAAAATAGTATAAGGAAGTTCTTCATCTTTTTTGTTATAGGCAGAAATAATGGAATGAGCGATAGGATGATTAGATCCTCTTTCTGCCTTATATGCTAACGATAATATTTCTTCTTTTCTTTGTTCGGGAGTAACCTTTGTTACTACGAAATTACCTTTAGTTAATGTGCCAGTTTTATCGAAAACAAAGACATTAGCTTTATTAAGACATTCTAAATAGGAAGATCCTTTGATGAGAATTCCTTTTTTTGATGCTCCTCCAATACCCGCGAAAAAGGATAAAGGAATAGATATAACTAAAGCGCAAGGACAAGATACAACTAAAAACGATAAAGCACGATATACCCAGGTTTGCACATCTCTAGTTATAAGGCTTGGAATAAGAGCTAATAACAATGCAAGAACAACTACGATAGGAGTATAAAAACGTGCAAATTTAGTAATAAAATTTTCTGTTTTTGATTTTTGACTTGCAGCGTTTTCTACTAAATCTAGAATCTTTGATACGGTAGAATCATAAAAGGTTTTACATACTTTTATATCGATTGTAGAAGAAAGATTAACGCATCCGCTGATTACGTTCATTCCTTCGCAAACATCAACTGGCAAAGATTCACCTGTCAAAGCTTTGGCATCAATACTTGATTTACCTTTAATAACCACTCCATCTAGAGGTATTTTTTCTCCTGGTTTAACGACAATAATATCATCTATTTTTACTTCTTCTGGATCAATGCAAACCACTTCATTTTCTTGATATACATTAGCGTAATCTGGTCGAATGTCCATCAAAGCAGAAATATCTTTTCGAGATTTTCCTACCGCATAACTTTGGAAAAACTCTCCCACTTGATAGAATAATAAAACAGCACATCCTTCTTCCATGCCATCTATTTCTCCACTATTTGTACATCCTTTATAAATAGCAAGTCCAAAGGCACCAAGAGTGGCGATACACATCAAAAAGTTTTCATCAAATACTTGGCCATGAATAATGTTTCTAAAAGCTTTAAATAAAACATCATATCCGATTAAGATATATATAAAAAGATATAAACCTAAAGCTAAAAGCCAACCATTGCGATTTGGAATAAGCGTAGTTAAATTAATAATTTTGTCTGTAATAAAGATAATAAAGAATAAAACTAAAGCAATAATAATTCGCTTTAACTCTTTTTTTAATTTCTTACTCATCAGCGTTTAATTACACAATCTGGTTCTATCTTTTTACAAACTTTAACTACTTCATCCATCACTTTTGTTTCATCAGCGCCCTCAACAAATTCTATCATCATCTTTTGAGCCATAAAGGATACTGACGCATCTTTTATTCCTGCAATTTTTTTAATTCCTACTTCCATTTTATTTGCACAATGAGCGCAATCTAAATCTTCTAATTTAAAAACTTTTTTCATAAACAAATCCTCCTCTTTTTATGTTTATTGATTGCTCAATCATTCAATTGATTTTTAAAATATAAATGGCATCTAGCCACCTTTTATTCCTTAATATGAGAAATAGCACAATCAAATATTTGTACTACATGATCATCATCTAAAGAATAATAAACTTCTTTACCAACTTTACGATATTTTACTAATTTTGACTGACGTAATACGCGTAATTGATGCGATACCGCTGATATAGTCATATTTAAGCATTCACATATTTCGTTGACACATAACTCTTTAATTTCTAATGTATTAAGTATCTTTACACGTGTAGGATCACCTAAAATTTTAAACAAATCACTAACATCAATAATTAATTCTTCTTCATAAAGTTTATCTTTCACTTCATCGATAACAGTAGGCATATCTTTTCTCCTTTCTCATCTTCCTATTATCATTATATGAATAGTTGAACAATTAGTCAACTATTATTTTAAAAAAAGAACATATCATAACGATATGCTCTCTTATCTAATCTTCTAAATATAAGCAACCTTCTTCTTCATAAATCTTTTTGTTTTGCTTCATTTCATTAATCAAATTTCCAATACGTTCTTCTAGCTTTGGAGTTTTAGTAAATGAAAGGTACTCAGAAGATACTTTAATGACTTCATTTAATGTACTTGCTTCACCTGAATCTAAAGCACGTATAATACAAGCTTTTAATTCTTCGTCGGCAATATATTCTAGTTTCTTTATACCTTTATCAAGTAATTCTCTATTTCTTACAAAGATTTTTTCTTGTTTTTTATCATAGATGAAATCGTCTTTCATTTCGAAGCGGTCATTATTTTTTATAGATTTTAAAACTAAAATATTTTGATCATCTTTAATCTTACTTACACCTGTAATACTCATTAAACGTTTCTTTAATATAGCTATATGAAGAGGAGATTCAGCGATACAAATCTTCTCGACAAGAATTTTAAGGTTTTCTTCTTCATCAAGAATTTGTGCTCTTCGTTTTTGACCAGAGTAAGGTTTATATGGTACAAGAGGTAAAAGTTCTTTCGTTGTTTCTTTATTGATTTTACGATTCACAACAATTTCTTTTCCTTTGGATACTATCACTTCATCTCTATCAGTCTTTTCTGACTCTTGAATCATATCGAGAAGCTTTTCAAAGTTATTCTTTGGATTACGATAGAAGTCAGGAGTCCAAATATGAACTAGTTTCCATCCTAATGATTTAAGAACATTTCTTCTAATTCTTTCTCTATCTGTTGTGGAATTTAAATCTTTATATGCCCCTCCATCACACTCAATACCAATGGTATAACGCGCTAATTGCTTGTTATAAATAGCTAAATCGATACCGACTTCTTTTCCGATTGTCCTATCAACTTCATAGCCATAATCAATAAGTTTGTTATATAAATAATCGACAAATTGATCATCTTTATTTTCGCTATTTTTATTTTTATAAATGACTCTATTTTGAGCGTATTCTAGGAATCGTTTTAAAGAAATTACACCTTGAGCATTAGTTTTTGAAAGGTTAATATCATGAGAAGTAATATTTGAGAATACAACGCACTTTACTTTAGCACGAGTAATCAAAACATTTAATCTTCTCTCTCCACCCTCTTTATTTAAAGGGCCAAAATCCATAGTTATATTATGTTTCTCATCATATCCATAACCAATGGATATAAATATAGCGTCTCTTTCATCACCTTGCACTGATTCTAGATTTTTGATAAAGAAAGGTTCATCTTTAGAAGAATTAAAGAATTCTTTTACTTTTGGATCAGTGCACTTTTTCATTTGATTATCAAATTCGCGATATAATTCTTCTTGTTGACTTAGAGAAAAAGAAGCGATACCAAGGGATAAATAAGGATATTTTTTAGCGTGTTCAAATGCCGCTTTAATAACTTCGCGAGCTTCAATCTTATTGCTGCGTGTGCCTCCACGAGAATAAGTTGAATCAGGAATGTACTTAAAGATTAATCCCTGTTCTGGATCTTTATCATAAACTGAAGGGAATACTTTTAAAGAATGAGAATAGAATTCATTATTCGATAGTGAAATAAGCGATTGATTCTTGCTTCGATAGTGCCAAGATAAGGTACGTTGAGGTATATTACGGGCAAGAAGCAATGTCAATATACTTTCCATATTAGCAATATCATAATCTTCATCATTCATCTCATCATACTTAGAAGTCATCGTATCAAAGAATGTTGTAGGTGGTAATTGTTTAGAATCTCCGACAACAACAATTTGTTTTGCTCTTAGAAGTGAACCAAAAGCTTCTACTGGTCTAACTTGTGAAGCTTCGTCAAAAATAACTAGATCAAAAGTAACCAGTTTTGGAGGTAAGAAGGACGCAACGGAAATTGGGCTCATCATAAAGACTGGCTTAATTTTTTGCACGCAAGAACCAGTTTTAGAGAACAATTTTCTAATTGGCATTTGATTGCGTTTCTTTTGAAGTTCACGTCTGATGATATTCATCTCTTTAGAATTGTCATTAATTGAAGGCATGCTTTCATAATGACGTTTTAATATCTCTTTAATATTTTCCACCATGAGACGAGAATCCATATCTTTAAACATTGAAATTATTCTTTCTATCTTAAATTCTTTTAGCGAATTTAATGATGGATAAGTAGAATATGCTTGATTGATTAAAGAATCAAAATATTCAAATGATAACATATCGTCTAAATATTCATATTTGCCACTTTCTAAATGATATTCAAATAAAGGATAAATACCTAGTTTTTTAAATTGGTATTTCAAAGAATTATATCTAACTACTTCTACGATAGAATCGACATTATTTTTCCATGAAGTTATTACTTTTCTTAACTCAGCAAAAGGCATATCTTCATACCAAGAAGCATATTCAAATCGCTTAGAATAGTCATATTTTGAGAAAGTGAAGAAATCTTCTAACTTTTCAATAAAGTTTCCTTTTTGATCTAAATAGCGTTGTTCTAATTCTAATAATTTATCTGATTTTTCTTCATCTTGAATGACACTTCTTGTTTGAGGAAGAATGCTATAGGAAGATATTTCATCTAAGAAATCTCTTGTAGGTTCTAATACGCTTCTAATCTTATCCCATGAAGTATCAAATACTCCTTTATATAAATCTTTAAATAAATATTTTAATCTTTCTTCATTTTCTTTCAATAATTTATACGCCTTTAAGAAGTAATACAAATTATCTACTTTGTAAGCAGTGAATGTCTCATCACCAAAATAAGAAGCCAATTCTTTTTTCAAATCTTTCGCTTTATTTCTCTTAAAGAAACTTAAACTATTATATTTTTCATATAACTCAATATATTGTTCATAATGATATAGCGTATCTTCTTTATATCCTAAAGCCATATCTCTTAGATAATTAATTTTATCTCCTGTACGAATCAATGTATCTAATTCATCTTTATTCTTGACTAAATAAGTATCAGCACAATTAATCATAGAAATTACTTGATACTTTTTAATTGCCTCTATTGAATTAATTATTCTTCCTGAATCAAATAAAGTATTGATTGTTTTATTCCCAAATACGCTTCCCATTTCATTTATAGTGGAAATTAAAGCATTTAATGAATCATCTAAATCAGAAATCTTTTCTTTGATGGTAACTTGCTCATATGGTAAGCATTCTGTCAAATTAACACCATAAAAAGGATGCTTTTCTATTCTGCCCACATAAGAAATCAAAGAAATATATTCCTTAACCACTTCAAGTCTAGATTCATATTCATCATAAGACCAGGTTTCAATAGAAGGTATTTTAATACGAGGAAAATGAATGTTATTAGAATCCATTTTTTCCTTTAGTTTTAAAGCTTCACCACATATATCAACAAGAGTCAGTTCGCTTCTTCCAATCGGTTCGTTTACTATATCTTTATATAAATCCAATTCATTCTTTGTCGCAGCATATTTTTCATTTAGCAAAGTATCATCGTTCATTTTTACTTCGCCTAAATTAAGAGTGGCTTCAATTGATTTTAATACATCTTTTTTATTAGCTTTTTGAGAATGTAATTCTAATACTAAATCACCTAATCCAACTTTTTCTAAACGTGTTTTAACAACATCTAAAGCCGCCATTTTCTCAGAAACAAATAGAATTGACTTATGATTTGCCACTGAAGAAGCAATGATATTAGTGATGGTTTGCGATTTACCAGTTCCTGGTGGTCCTTGAATAACCATATTCTTACCTTGATTGATATCATAAATTACTAAGGCTTGTGATGAATCTGCATCAACTACATTAAAAATTGTATTGGGATCAAGCTTTCTTTCCACTTCATAACTTGGAGTAAGTTTGTCATCGAAGTTGGTTAAAAACAAACGTTTCAAAACGCTGTTTTTTAATTTGCCATCATCTTCTAACCAAACATCTAAATCCAAATCTTTGTACATCAAAAATTTAGCATACGAAAAGAAATCAAATGATCCTTTAGTGGTTTCTATTTCCCAATCTGTATAAGAAGACTTCACCACATTATCACTTACAAAACGGAAATATTCATCAATACCTTTAATTTCTTCTTCATAATCATAATCAATATTGATATTAAATTCAGTTTGCATTTTTGTAATCAAAGAGACATTGAGACGAATTTCTTCTCCAGAATAACATATATAAAATTTATCACCAGCATCCATTTTTTTCATTTCAACTGGAACTAAAATTAATGGTGAACGATAATACGTATCATTGAACTTTTCTTTCCACTTTAAAAATCCAAGTGCTAAGAACAATATATTAGCGCCTTTTTCTTCAATAAACATTTTGGAAGAACGATATGTTCTTACAAGTCTACTTCTTAATTTCTTTTCTTCAAGCCCCGCATATAACTTAGAAGGATTATTGGTTGGTTCCTTAGAAAAAGTAATATTTTTTCCTTCATTCACTAAATAATCAAAAACGTCTGAAGCGTTAATAGATGGAAATTCTAACCCAGTAGCCGCTCTTAAACGATAATTGATAAGAGGATTCTTTAAAGAAAGATCTAAAAGTTCTTTCCGAGCAACCTCAAATTTTTCTTCAATATTATTCATAGAACATTTCCTCCTACTAATTTTATTATAATCTTGTTGTGCTGTTTTAAAAATGATAAAAAATTATTTGTACAAAAAACAACGATAAAATTACCGTTGTCTAATCATCATTTTCTTCTTTTTTAATTTTATCGTAGTACTTTTTTCTCTCTACTTTGTTTAATTCATCTTCACAAAATACTTTGTTTAATGCTCTAAAAAGAGGAACTAAACAAGGAATTACTTTCTTATCTTTTTCGTTCCATAATTTATAAAAGATTAACACTAGCAAAAGACAAACACATAAACAAAATGCTAAAACAATAGCCACTATTCCTTCTACTGGAATAACTTCGTCTAGTAAAATCTTAATATTACCTAATAACATACTTATTCTCCTACTTTTTTACATTATACAAAATATTACATCATTAATCTATTTTATTTCATTAATTATTGATGTGAAATTATAAACAAGATATTGATTATAAAAAGAAAGATTTAATTTTTGGTCAAAATCTTCTTTGTCCTTTTTGTTCACTTCTTTACCATCCATATAATCTTCAAGCAAATCTTTTTCATTTTCCCATAGAGATTCACCTACACCACTTTCTACATAAGCGACTTTTCTTCCACTTTTAGAAAATGGATCTTTTTCCATCTTGACTACAAATTCATAAGGATTTTTTTCACCATATTTAATAACAAAAGACAACGTCTTTTTTACATTTATATTATATAAATTATGTTTTTTATAGTCATTCTCTTCACAAGAATATACTACTCCTTCTTCATCAACAATAGAAAAAGGATGTTCAAATTCAGCGCCTAAACACACAAGCATCATCGTGCCAATTTCTTTTAATGAAAAATCGTCTTTTATCAACATGACGCGATTGAATTTATCTTCATATCCTTTTAAAAATACTTTATAACGTCTTACTACCATCTTTTCACTCCCATTAGCAATTAAATAATATCATCTTTTTTGGGAAAATGATATACTTAATACAGGTGACAATAAATGGATGAACAACTATTTAAAAGATATAAAAGATTAAGGGTAGTATATGACCTTTTATATAATCAATGTGATGAGTATTTCTCGTCAAAGCAAAGATTTTATCTTTCTAGAAATAATGGATTATATGAAGAAGTAAAAGGTATTAATTCGCCTTCCCCTCTATACTCCTCATTAAAATTTGAAAATCCTAACGAAATAGAGTTTTTCAAAAAGATCTTTTTTTATTTTGATGTTAATCAAAGACCATCTATCTGCCAAGAACTTAAAACAAGATTCCCTTCTATGAGCGAAGAAAGAAAAAAGATGATTGAAGTAATAAAAAGCGCTAAAATAGTTGCCTTACGTTTAGAAGGTATTTCTGAAAATGGAACAATTCACGCTTTTGATGTATTAGAAAATAAATATTATGACTTCTGCGATATCAATACTAGAAATAACCTTTCTTCCCCAAGTGGACAAAAAGAAGCAGATTCTTTTTATTTCTGTGCTATTTTATATCAATACGATGATATTGTATTTTTAGATAATCCCTTAGTGGTAAAAAGACATGATGTTAATGTTGAAAATAGATTAGATGACATAAGAAAAAGTTCATATACCTCTGTCCAAAAAGAATTAATTTTATATAC
>JBJFEV010000049.1:0-10207 GCA_051891155.1 Bacilli bacterium | reverse complement strand
AAGAAGTAACATAACTATCATTTCAAAGGCATTGCAACCTATGAAATAATAATCTTGTATATTCTTAAATTTTTTAGATATAAAGTATCCTCCTATTCCACTCACAATAGGAAATAATATTAAAAATAATACAAAGAAATATTTCATATATTAAATCCCTCCTATCAATGATTGAATTAATTCCATCAATGGTGAAGTAAAGAAGGTACAAAATAGCGATAATAAGGCCATCATTCCACTTGTAATTAAGAAAGGTAAGCTAATTTCATGTGCCTTTTCTTCGATGTTTTTACCAATATCTAATGGAGAACGAACAAAAGCTCTAGAAGTAATGGAAAAGACATAGATTATACTTAATAAAGCAGAAATAATTAGTGCCCCTATTCCTAAATAGCCCCATACCGATTCAAGAGCAAATCCTGCTTTGATAAGGTAGAATTTAGAGATAAACCCTCCAAAAGGAGGAATACCAATTAACGATAATCCACTCAAAGTAAAGATAACAAATGCTAATGGCATCTTTTTTCCTAAACCGTTTGTTTCATAAACATAAGTGGTACCTGCTGTTTCATTGATTGCACCAATAACAAAGAAAATAGCAATTTTTGTTATTGAGTGAATAAGAAAATGAAGTAAAGCGGCCCTTAATCCCTCTAAACTACAAAGAAGTGCACCAAAGAGGATATATGATAAATTAGCGATTGTCGAATAAGCAAATCTTCTTTTTAAATGTTGTTCTTTAACGGCTTTAATCGATCCATAAATGATTGTAAAAGAGATAAAACATAAAGCTACATGTTGAGCCCAACTTCCTTGTAATAAACTATAAGAAAAATTATAGTAAGTAACTCTAATTATCGCGAAAGCCCCTGCTTTAACAACAGCAACAGCATGTAGCAAAGCCGTTGTTGGTGTAGGCGCAGCGCCTGCCATTGGAAGCCAATAGCATAAAGGAAATGTCGCGCTCTTTACCCCGAATCCAAAGAAAGTGAATAAATAAGCCAATTGCATTAATACTGAAGAAGAAGTAACACTTCCACCCATAGTAAAGTCGCAAGTTCCTGTTTTAATCACAAGTAATACTAAACCCGCTAAAGCTAAGGAGGAACCTGATAAAGAGAAATAGAGATAATATCTTCCTGCTCTTTTAGCCTCTTTTGTTTGATAATGAATTATAAGAGGTAAAGTAATAAAAGTTAAAAGTTCATAAAAAATATACAATGAAAATAAATTAGAAGAAAAAGAAATTCCTAATACCACTCCATATGTAGCCACATAATAAATAGTATATAAATATCTATTCTCATCATGTTTCATATATTCAAATAGATAAATGAGCGCTATAGGCCATAAGATACTGACCATGGAAGCAAAAATCATTCCTAAGCCATCCAATTTTAAGCCAAAATTAATCAAAGAAGAAAACTTTATAATGACTAAATTGGCATCTTTCAATGTAAACATATAGATCCAAACTATAAAAGATGTCAACAATACTATCCCTAAAGTTATACCCTTAAATAGCCTCTCATTTTTTATGTGATAAAATTTCAATATTCCTAATGTCACCAAAGGGATCAATATAGGAATTAATAACAATATTCCTTTCATATTAATCCTCCTATTTACAGATATGATGCAATTAGGTTAATAAGCGGTGAAGCAAATAAGCCAATTAAAATAGATAGTGTTGCAAAAATCAGTAATGGAACAACAAATAATAATGGTTCTTTTATTCTTTTATACGAATTATCTTTATTAGATGGGAAAAAGGCTCTTATCGTACAATCTAACAAATAATAGGCAGTCAAAATCGCGGATATAATGAGCACAATCGGAGCAACGATATCGATGACTTTTAATCCGCTGGAAAGTGCTCCAGAAGCTAAATACCACTTGCTTACAAAACCCGATGTAGGGGGCACACCAATTAATCCAAGAGCACAAATGGTATAACACCACATAGTAATAGGCATTTTCTTCCCTACACCATCTAATTCATCCACATTATGAATATTTAAAACATGGATCAATACACCTGCTACTAAAAATAAACCGACCTTTATTACTGCATGAGACGCCACTTGCATATATGCGCCTTGTAAAGCAGTTGTATTTAATAAACTTACTCCAAGAAGAGCATATGAAATTTGGGAAACTGAAGAAAAAGCTAATCTCTTTTTCAAATTCTTTTGGACACATGCCATAAATGAGCCAAGCAATATAGTAATTAAAATTAATATAATCCATGTGTAGTGGACCCAAGTGCCTTTAATAATATCCACACCAACTACATAATAGATAATTCTGATAATAGCTATTATTCCTGATTTGGTAATAATACCAGATAGAATGCTTGATGCAGGAGCGGGAGCAACAGGATGAGCGGTTGGTAACCAGTTATGTAAAGGAAACATACCACATTTAGTCCCAAATCCAATTAACATCAGTAATAGAACTACATTTAAAATATTTTGATTGATGGATGAAACGGCTAAACTACCTCCAAGCACAAAGAAATTACCACTGTAGGAGCTAAGATAAACAATTCCAATAAAGCCAAGAAATGCTCCACCGACTGAATATATTAAATACTTTAAGGCCGCATCAATTGATTCTTTTGTCTTTTCATGAAGGACTAATGGCATACTAAATAAAGTCACCATTTCAAAAGAGATGTACATCGTAACTAAATTTCCTGAGTAAGTTAGCATCATCAAAGCAGCATATGATAATAAGAAAAAGCTATCAAATCGATTCTTTTTTTCGTCATCCTTAAAATATTCAAATGAATATATTGTAACAATAAGCATAACCACTGAAATTAATATTGCGAAAAATTTACTCATAGTATCAATAAAAGCGACAATTAATAAATCTTCACTTACTTTAAATAAAACTAAAGGATCTATCTTTCCAGCAAAGGAAATAATTATATTTGCAATTAAAGACACCACTAAAGGAAGGATACATAGTATTTTATTAAGTTTCTTACTTATATTTTTAGCAAAATATAGTACTAGCGAAATAGCTAGCGGTATTAATGAAGTTAAAAACGATAATATATACATTTACACGCCTCCTAAAAAAAGATCATTCCAAGATTAATTATTTCTTGTTGAATAATACTATATATTAATGGAATGGATCCTAAAGCAATATTTAAAACAATAAATAAACATACTGAAATAATAAAACTTAACTTATTTTTTTGTTTCTCTCCTACTTCAATTATATCTTTTTCCATCTCTTCTTTAGATGGATTGGAATAGATGTTAATGGTATTACTTATAAAATAAATTGTATTTAGTAAGGTAGATACGACAAGAGATACGATAACAAGAATTAATTTATATGGTTCTACGCTCGTTTCTAATGCACTTTGAACATAAACATATTTTACTACAAATCCCGCGAAGAAAGGAAATCCAATCATACTTAATGCTCCCACTGTAAAGCCAATTCCCGCTAGAACATTTCTCCTTCCAGCATTTCTAAGATACTTAAACTGAGTCTTAGAAGAAGATGCTTCAATAAGCCCATAAGCAGAGGTAAATAATAATGGCTTTGTCACTGCGTGAGTTAAAATTTGGAATAATGCGCAAGCTATTCCTGCTTCACCCATTCCAAGAGCTAGATAGATATAACCAATTTGAGCGGCTGAAGAAAAAGCAATCATTTTATTAATGCGCTTTTCAATAATCGCAGAAATAGATCCCAAAATCATTCCTAATGCACCTAAAATAAATAAGAGATCTAAGATACCAGTTTGTTCTACTACTCCAACCGTAATTGTTTCTCCTTGATATAGATAAGTATGTCTAAAACCAAATACACGAGTGATAAACTTTATTAATAAAATTATATATCCTTTAGAAATAAACCCAGAAATAATGGAAGCAGATGCTGTTGTCGATTCTCCATATGTATCTGGCATCCAAAAATAAAATGGAAATAATCCCGATTTTATACCAAGACCAATCGTTATTAAAGCAAAAGAACAACTAATAGGCATTTTTGATGAAGCAGGAAGCATCGATAATGCGATTTGAATTTTCTCAAACATAAAATAACCGGTCATATCGTATAGAAGAACGATTCCAATTAAGAATAAACCTGAACCAACAAGATTAAATATTAAATAACGTATCGCAGCAACAGTAGTTTTTCCTTTATTTTTAATAGCCACTAACCCGATAGAGGCTAAAGTAGATATTTCTAAAAATACATAACCGGTAAAAGTGTCATCTGTATAAATTAATGCCAATAAGCTGACAAGCACCAAATTAGTTAATACATAATAATATTTTTCTTTATTTGGATTGACACTTTGCTCTAAATTAGCAAGACCACCATTTAAAGCTAAAAATAATACAAGAGGAAAAAAGGAAGCTAAAATACCTTCGATAACTCCAAATCTTATCACATTATTATACCAATAGTATTTAGTGGTATCACCTTCGACTTCACTTAAATGACCCATTTGATATATTGTTGTTCCATTCTTAAGTGTATATATTAAAGTACCAATCCCCAATAATAAGCATAATCCTTGTGAAATATAAGCACAAATTCTTGCTCCTTTTCGTGGAAGTAGTGAACAAAGTACAACACAAATAAAGCAAGTGATTATTGATAGTAAAGGACAATGAATTAATAAGCTCATATTACTCATCCTCCTTCGCATCTTTTTCTTTTAATTTAATATAGATTTCATCTAAATTTAATGTGTGATATTCATGATATAAACGAATTGTTAATGCTAAAGATATAGCGGTTACTGAAACAGAAACTACAATTCCAGTTAAAACAAGTCCAGCTGGAATAGGATTGACATAAGTAGATGCACTAATAACCTCTTCCCCTCCATAAAGAGGAGCATTAGCCCCTTTTATATATCCCATCGAGGCCAAAAAGAGATATACTCCCGTATCCATAATATTTAGCCCCATGATTTTTTTAATCAGATTGACATGGAAAATCAATAGCGATAACCCAATTCCAAAAAGGAGAATAGCTATGACTTCTACATAGTGAGAAGTAATCATTTCTAGCATATTAAATTTCTCCTTTCTTAAATAGAGAATAAAGGCCAAACATAGTGCAAGTTACAACTAATCCTACCGCTACATTGAGAATAAAAATAATTCCTCCACTTAAAATAGTACCTGGTATTCCTAAAGGGACAATAGATTCTACTTCTAATGCTCCCGTTAAAAAAGAATAAGTTTTGGATGCACAATATGTTAATAAAGCAATAGATGATACTGCCTTAAACGTTTTATCTTTAAAAAACTTTTGTGAATTTTCAAATCCAAAAGCGATGGAATAAAGAATTAATCCCGCTCCCATGATCGCTCCACCAGAAAATCCACCTCCTGGGGAAATAGAACCATTAAGAATAACATAACTGCCTAAAATAAAGATCAATGGAACTACTAAAGAACATCCAAATTTGACGATTGGATCTTTAATAGGTTGATACTTTTCATTTTCTTTTTTCTTAGTTTCTTTAACTTCTTGTAACAAAATTAATACGCAATTAACCGCAGTAAAAAGAACAAAGGATTCTCCTAAGGTATCAAAAGCACGATAATCAAGAATCATTCCAGTAACAAAATTTGTTGCTCCTGTTTTATCGATGCCATTTTCGATATACTCATGATAAATATCATTTAAAGTAGGATTATTCATCGTTTCACCAAATCGAGGAAGATAAAACAAACAAGTTAATAAGGCAATTACTATGGCCAATCCCGATACAATAGCAAAGGCAAAATAAACAACTTTACTAATAATTTGCGTATCTTTTTTTACTCTTTTCATTACTTTTGGCTTAAAAGCAATATCTTCTTCTGAATTCACTTCAAAAATTGAATCATCTGAGTTCAATAATTCTTTATCATCGATAAGATGGTTATTTTTTTTCATTAGAATCACCATCCTTTTTAACATCAAGCGTATTTAAAGAAGCATCTATTTGATTGATGCGTTTCAAGGTTAAGAAGAATAAAATAG
Organism: Bacilli bacterium; assembly: GCA_051891155.1. Lineage (GTDB taxonomy): Bacteria > Bacillota_I > Bacilli_A > RFN20 > CAG-449 > UBA3210. The sequence continues at coordinate 4,189 of JBJFEV010000049.1, read as the reverse complement.
AAGTTACACCAGCACCAACAGATGCCTCTGTAATTGCTAGGTCTGGTGCTTGAAGTAAAATCCAAATAATAGCCATTATAGATGAATAAGACATAAACACTACTATTGAAGTTAAAACATCTTTAATGAAGAAAACGGCAATTGCGCAAACAATTAAAGAAACTAATAAAATTATTTTAAAGATCTCGAGAATCATTGTTTTCCTCCTTTGTTTCACTTAAATCATTTGCAATTTCATCATTTAAATTTTCATCTGTAAAAAATTCAAGTTTGGCGATTAAATGAGAAGATATCGGTGATGTTATCCATAAGAATCCTACGACTAATAATATTTTTAAAGTTACCGCATCAAAATTTCTCGCTATAGCACATCCTAAAGCGATAAAAAATATTCCCATTGTATCCAGTAATGCAGCACTATGCATGCGATTGAGAACAAACTTAAATTGATATATTCCAATTACTCCAATAATAAATACTACAATTCCAAGAATAATAAATAAGCATGCAAAAATATAACGAACCAATTCCATTATTTATTATCCTCCTTATTTGATTTCCCTCTTTTTTTCCTTAAATATGTATTTATATAAACAGTATCAAAAACACAAACCGACAAAAATGATATTAAAACATATATCATGCAAATATCTAATAAATATGTTTGATTGCTTAAGAATACAGAAAGGATAATGATACAAGATGTAACTAAAGTAGAAATCATATTAATATTAACTAAACGATCAGAGATTCTCGGACCAATAATAGTCTTAATAATAACTAACAACATGCAAATCGCAATAACAACTAAAGCTATTCCAAATAAATATGAATACGCTTCTTGGAAATCTATAGAGGTAGCATAAATATAATTTAGTTTCATATTATTTCGCCTCCATCTTAAGAAGCAATTTAACAAGAAGCGAGTTTTCAAATCCATCAAAATATTCTTTTTTTAAGCAGTGAACAATAAAATGATCTTGTGTACATGATATTGATATTGTGCCAGGTGTTAGAGTGATAGAATTAGCAAGAATTGCTCTTAATAAAGTGTTTTTTAAAGGAACATTAAAAGACACAATAAGCGGTTTTGGTGCTTCGTGTGGTTTTAGAATTAAAGATATAATTTTAAAATTGGAGATGATAACATTATAAAAAAGCACCGCTCCATATGCGATAAACAAATGAATGTGGGTAATAAAAAATATATCCGTTTTAAAAGTAAAAGAAGTAAATTTAATAACAAAGAAATATATTATTGTTGACAGCGCTAATCCAAATAGGACTATTTGTAAAAACTGAATGTCCCATGCAAAATGTGCGTTTAGTAATAACCATACAAGAAATATAACTAAAAACATTGGAATGACCTCCACATATATTAACTATAACATAACTTATAGATAATATATTATCTATTTTTAGCGGACTATAACATTTTTTCTATTTACTAAACAAATTCTTTAATAGCTGGGTAAAAAGAAAAAATAAAGATCTTAAATGCATAAATTCTTTTACATAGCTATTTTTTTATTAAGAAATTTTTTTACAAAATAATAAGTGAAGCACATAGCTACTTCCACACTGACTAATCCTATGTAATAAACAACATAAAGCAGAGGGGATGAAGGTAGATGAGCAAATGCAAAAAATCCTTTAGGCATTATTAAAATGTATGGATACCATTCATAAGGTTGTAAACAAAACTTTCCTACAATATTGATAATTACATACCACAAAACATAAAAAGAAACCATAATGATATATGGAAAATAAACCTTTCTTTTATCTTTTAATGGTCTAAAACCTTTATATAACAAAAGATAGTAAAAATATAGAAAATGATGTAATACTGAACGTGACGTCCACATTGTTATAGAAATGAAAGATAATCCAAAAAAAGGATATAACTCTCTATATGCTTCAAAAGAAGTAATTAAATCAAAAACAATAACAGCGATAAACATGAAAGTAAAAATAGTAGTCACATATGTCCAAATGTGGACATTTAAGATTATTTTCTTAATTTTCTCGTTATTTATAAGTATTCCTATTCCAAGAAATAATACCGCTGTGGCAATGATTAAAGAATTAATAGTGGTAAGATATTCAAATATACAAAATGGATTAAAAATAGGCTTCCCAGAATAGTAAACTAGCACTCCTTCTTCTAGATATGCTTCTTCAATCTGTTTGCCATAAACCGCCCACATAATAAAAGAGCATATGACAATCGTATATACAATAAGCGCATATATTAAACATTTAATGAAGAACTTTTTCTTATTTTTTGTTATATACATTTTTTTCTCCTCTTTTTTTCATAATACTACATCAAATAACATTCTCAAAAGGAAATATGTACAAAAAAAGACTTATTGTATTTTTACAATAAATCTTTTACCTTTTTATGAAAGAAATAAAGATAAAACTTTTAGCAATTCATTGATATCAATTGGTTTGGCAATATGTCCATTCATACCTGATTGGAAAGCTTTTTTCTTATCTTCTTCAAATGCATTCGCTGTCATTGCCAAAATTGGTATATATGATCTTTTACCCTCTAAGTGACGAATATATTCGGTTGCTTTATATCCATCCATATGTGGCATTTGAATATCCATTAAAATAAGATTGAAATAGTCTTCGTTTTCTTTCTCCAATATATTTACACATTCTTTTCCATCGGAAACACGAACTATAATAAATCCTTCTTCTTCCAATATTGTTTGAGCAATTTCAGCATTTAAATCATTGTCTTCTGCTAGAAGAATTCGTTTTCCTTTAAACAAATTCTTATCTATTTGTGAACTTTTTTCTTCTTGTTTATCAATCGCTTCATAAGAAACTATTTTTAATGGAATATCAATAGTTACAATAGTTCCTTTTCCTAGCTCGGAATCTATATTAATTTCCCCGTTCATAAGTTTAACTAAATTTCTTACTATGGCCATACCTAGACCTGTTCCATTAACACGACTTTCTGTCGAGTTTCTTTCACGAGAAAATTCATCAAAGATTAATGGGAGGAATTCTTTGCTCATGCCAATACCATTATCTTTAACGATGAACTTAAAATCGCTATATCCTTCTTCTAATTCATGATCTTCATAAATTGATACTTCAATAACTCCTTCATTTTTTGTATATTTCACTGCATTAGATACAATATTTAAAATGACTTCTTTTAATTTGGTTTGATCACACATAACATAGCGATGAGTAAATGCAAAATTTCTAATCATTTTGATATTCTTTTTCAAAAGCATATCTTCAAATACAGAGTCAAAAATGGATTCTAATTCACAAAGATCACTAAGAGTTTCATTTATAGATAATTTGCCACTTTCAATTCGAGCCATTTCCAAAACGTTATTAATTAAAGAAAGCAAAACATCGCCTGCACCTCTTAATTTATGAACATAGGACAATACCTTATCTTTTTCATCAATATGTTTTTCCATTAATTCGCTTAAATTTATGATCGCATTCATCGGAGTACGAATATCATGTGACATATTAAACAAAAATGCTGATTTAGCTTTAGAAGCATATTCTGCTTTTTCTAAAGCAACTTCCAACTCATTTTGTTTTTCATTTAATACCGATTCCATTTTGACTCTTTCATCGATATCTAATAAAAAGCCAAAATAAGTTCGAGGAATGCCGTTTTTTCTTCGCGTAAATCTTCCGGCCGCTCTAAAGTATTTATATATTCCTTCTTTCGTTTTTAATCGATATGTTACATCATATGATTCAGAAGAATTTTTATCATCGTATATCCTTTGGAATGTTTTAGTGGCTTTTGTTATATCATCTGGATGCAATGAGTTATACCACGCTTCCCAGGAATTTGGAAATTCATTCTCATCTTTATAGCCCAATAATGATCTAATTTCATCACTCCAAAATACAGTTTTTCGTTTTCCCTCATTATCATATTCAATCATCCATTGCCCCGCTCCTAAAACCTTATGAAGCGTTGCTACTGATTCATTATATTTATATGTTTGTTTTAATATTTCTTCTCTTTCTTTTTTTTGTTTATTCTTTTCTTCTTCAATAGAATACATTAAATATATTAATTTGCTTGGTTCATGCGATAAATCTCTTTCGCAAACAACCATAATCGCTCTTACTAAGCCTGTTCTTTTCCTAACAAATTCTTCAGAAATATATGATCTATCCC
>JBJFEV010000048.1:0-10288 GCA_051891155.1 Bacilli bacterium | reverse complement strand
CTCATACTCGTCTTCAATTCCTCGTTCAGATGAGGGAATAACATCGAGTAGAGTAATTTCTGAACCATCTTTGTCAGAACCAATACTATCTAATAATGGGACATTTTTAGCTAGTTTTTTATTAGAGCGCAACACCATCAAAATTTCATTTTCAATACATTTTGCGGCATAAGTAGCAATTTTAACATCTTTTTCAGGCGAAAATGTATCAATTGCTTTGATCAAACCAATGGTTCCTATAGATATTAAATCTTCAATGTTTTCATCTTTTGATTCATATTTATTGGCAATATGAGCCACTAAACGTAAATTATGAACAATCAATTTTTCTCTAGCATGTTCATGTTCTTCTTTAATAAATAATTTTTTGACATACTCATTTTCTTCATCCTCTTCTAATTTAAGAGGGAAAACACCATTCTTAATAAAGCCTAAAAAATAATTAACATTAAATAAAGAAAGGAAAGCACTTATAATATTTATCATCACTCAAATATATGAAAACTAGATAAAAATATTATCAAAATAATAAAATGATTTCTTTTTTTCCTTTTTGTATAAGTTTCTTACATTTTTAAGTTTATATTTAATTATTATATTTTTTATAATATAATAAATTTTGAGGTGAATAAGATGTTAAAAAGATACATTCCTTCTTTTTATGCTCAAAACATTTTTAATGTTCCACTTTCTTTCTTTAAAGAGCATAATATAAAAGTCGTATTATCCGATTTAGATAACACTTTAGATAGTTACAAAGTTCTTATTCCTTCACCAAGAGTTGTTGAATTAAAAAATAAATTGAACGAGCAAAATATTGAGCTAGTCATTATTTCTAACAACAAAGAAAAGAGAATTAAACCATATGCAAATTCACTTGGTGTAAAATATTTATATAGTTCTGGAAAACCATTTGGAAGAAAAATAAATGCTTTTATTCAAAAGAATAACTATCGTAAAGAAGATATCTTGATGGTAGGTGATCAATTAATGACTGATGTCATCGCTTCAAAAAGGGTAAATGTCAAAATGTTATTGACCGAACCGATTGTTAAAGAGGATCAGCCATGTACTAGAATAAATCGTATCAGAGATAAAATTGTTAGAAAAAGATTGAAAAAAAGACAGATTTTACAGAATTTGGAGGTAAAATAATATGAATTCAAAAGAAACAAAAGAAGTAAAATTAACTTGTTTTGGATGTGGATGTGAACTTCAAAACACCAACCCATCTTTAACTGGTTATACACCGAAGCCAATTGGTAAAGATGGCACTGTTTTATGTCAAAGATGCTATCGACTTCAACATTATGGTGAAACGAAAGAAGAGACTGTAATTACGCCTAATTACAGAGAAATTTTCTCCAAATCAATGAAAAAACATAATTTGATTATTTATGTTGTTGATCTATTTGCCTTTGAATCAAGCATTGTTAGAGATGTCCATCCATTTATTAAAGATAATCCAATTTTAGTGGTTGCTAATAAAAGGGATGTTCTTCCTAAATCCGTTGATGATAATAAATTAAGACAATTTGTATTTAATCGTCTAGCAGAAGAGGGAATTTATCCTAAGGAAGTAGCTATTGGATCAGCTTATAAAAATTATAACATTGAAGAGATCCTTCAATTCGTATTAGAAAATCGTGATGGAAAAGATGTATATATCATCGGAGCATCTTCCGTAGGAAAGTCTTCATTAATTAACGCATTGCTAAAAATCTATAAAAATGAGACAAAAACAATGATTTCTACATCTCCATATCCTGGTACAACAGTCGATACAATCTCAGTTCCACTAGATAATAAAACTAAATTATTTGATACTCCAGGCGTTATTGTTTCATCTTCCATTTTCGCTTCTGTGGAAACAAATGCGATGAAATACATAATACCAAGAACTGAAATTAAGCCAAAAACTTTCCAATTAAATTCAAAACAATCCCTAATTGTGGGAGGAATTGCTCGTTTTGACTTCGAAAAAGTAGGAAAAACTAATTGTACATTATACGTTTCAAATGAAGTTGATGTACATAGATGCAAACTTGCTAAAGCCAATAGTGTATTTGAATCATTGGTTTCCAAAGAAAATATTCATCCAATAAGTGCAAGTATAACCAGCATTGAAAAATTAGAAAGACATGAAATAATGTTGCCAGAATCAAAAATAGATATATATATTTCTGGCTACTGCTGGCTTTCTATGGAAGGAAAAGGAAGCACTATTGTTGTATGGGCACCAAGTGGCGTTGATGTTGTCGTCAGAGAATGCAAAATCTAAAATAGGAGATTATTTATGCTAAATAATAAACAAATTAAATATCTTCGTGGACTTGCCAATTCACTTGATGCAAAGTACCAAATAGGGAAAAATGAAATATCCGACCAATTGATTTCAATGTTAGATAAGGCATTAACATCTAATGAATTGATCAAAATTAGCCTTCAAAAGTCAGTTGTGGAGGATAAAAATGAAATCGCATCTATCTTACAAGAAGCACTTAAGTGCGAAGTAGTACAAATAATTGGTGGTGTCATCATTTTATTTAGAAAAAATCTTAAAGATGGCAAGATTCATCTTCCAAGATAGGAAAAAATTATGAAAACATTAATTTTTGGTGGTTCTTTTGACCCAATTCATAATGGTCACCTACAAATTTTAGATAAAGCTTGCTCCTCTTTAGGTATTGATAGGGTAATTATTATCCCGGCACGAGCACCAAGATGGAAAAAATTATCATCGACAACCGATGAGCAAAGAATTCAAATGATCAAATTAGCCATCGAGGGGAAAAAGAATTATTCCATTTGTTACGACGAATTAAATTCATCTGATGAAATCAACTATACTTTCAATACGATTTCGCATCTAAAAAGAGAAGATGATGAAGAATTATATTTCCTCATAGGATTCGATCAATTAGATGTGCTTGATAAATGGTATGAAATAGATAAATTATCAAAGATGATAAAAATCGTTTCTATAGCTCGTCCAAATTATCAAATTGTATCAAAAAACGTTGAAAAATACGGGGTTATTGTCATTGATGAAGAAATATCTGATATGTCTTCTTCCGCATTAAGGGAATTGAATAATCTCTCCTGTCCAAAGAAAGTTTTAGATTATATCGCAGAAAACGAGTTATATTATATTCCAACTTTGAAAGAATATATGTCAAATAAAAGATTTAATCATACGTTATCAGTTTCTAATCTAGCATATGAAATTGCCTTAAGAAACAATATCGACCCATATAAAGCTTATCATGCCGCATTACTGCATGACGTTGGTAAAGAAATTTCTGAAAAAGAGCAAGAAAATTATGTTAAAGAGTACTTTTTAAATCTATATGGTCATTTAAATAAAGCTCTATATCACCAATTTGTCTCTGAAGCTATCGCAAGAGATAAATTTAAAATTAAAGATGAAGAAATATTAAACGCTATCAAATTTCATGCTACCGGATGTTCGAATATGTCCGCTCTTGCAATGATCGTCTATAGTGCAGATAAAATCGAACCTACAAGAGGGTATGATTCAAGCGATTTAATAGAAGCTTGTTATAAAGATTATTATCGAGGTTTTAAAGCCGTTTTAAAGGCCAATATCGAGTTTTTAGAGGAAACCCATAAAGAATATCAAAATCCTTTAACAAACTCCTGTATTGCCTCATATTTGGAGAAATTAAAATGAAACAAACAAAATTAAATATGATTGTAAAAGCAATCGAAGAAAAAAAGGGTGAAGATATAGTTACTTTAAATATCGAAGAAAAATCACCATTTTGGTCTTATGCGATAATTGCCACTATGAGAAATAACAAGATGGCTAGCTCAATCGTGGATGAAATTCAAAAGAATCTAGCCCTAATCAATGAAGAAGTAAGAAGAATTGATGGAGTAAATTCATCTTCATCATGGGTACTTGTTGATTGCTATGATATGGTTGTACATATTTTTACTGAAGAAGAGAGAAAAAGAGTAAATTTAGACGATTTATTATCAAAAAAGGGTAAATAATTTATGGAATTAATCAATCTTGTTTTAGTAGCTATGGATAGTGAGTTAGAGGCATTATTACACACCATCAAAAATTATAAAATGGTCGTTGTAAATAATGAAAAAGGGTATGAATTTTCATTTGAAAATGAAAAATATCTCATCATGATGGGGAAAATAGGCAAAGTTCATACAGCTTTTTTTCTAGGACAATTATCTAAATGCATAAATATCAAGAGAGTTTTTAATCTTGGCACTTCTGGTGGACTCAATAAAGATTTATCTTTAGATGAAGTAATAATCGCCAATAAAGTAGGGTATTATGACGTTGATGTTACCAGTTTTGGATATGCTTATGGCCAAGTTCCTGGATGTCCAAAATATTATGAATGCGATAATGATTATATAGAAAGCCACCTAAAAAACGTTTTAACGCCTTATAGAAGAGGAATTATCGTTTCAGGCGATCAATTTGTCAACAAAAAGAATTTCGTTTCTATAAAGCCTTTAATTGAGCCAGAAATGCAATGCATTGAAATGGAATCAGGAGCGGTAGGGCAAACATGCTATTTATTGAAGATACCTTTTATTGTTATTCGTTCGATTTCCGATTTTGTATTTGATGAAGATAACTATAAGACTCATAATGATAACGTTGAATCTTCAACAGTGAACTCCGCGTTAGTATTTCTATCTTTGATTGGAATGAAACAAAATATAAATTGATAAAAAAGATTAAATCTATATGAAATATCAAATGTTAGATATCATATAGATTTTTTTTATGTCCATTTTGCAAAATAGGGAAAGGATAATTTTTAATGAACATAATAATTTGAGTTTTGATATTATGTGACAAAATACGAAAAAATAGGCGAAAATCTAAACATTATTTACTTCGCATAATACATATTATGTAAACTATTTAATATTTTTTATGTAGATTAATATCCAAATTTATCAAATAATAAAATGGATCATATAAAAAAATACTCAATTTTGACACATTTTATATAATAATGTAAAATATGTGGTACTTTTACTAAAAATACCACATATTAAATACTAATTTATTATATATTAATATACTAAATAAATACTATTTATCTTGATAAAACAGATTACTATCGAAGTTTTTTCCTATTAATTCTAAATATTTTATTAAATCATCGTTGCTAAAAGTGGTAGTAAATCTAGTATGATTATATGGAATCTTCACATTATTATATTGCTCCCAGTTTTGAAGCTCACCAATTTCATCTATTGAAAAGCCATAAGTTTCAAATTGAACACTTCTATCTTTCGAATTTCGATTAAATTGGGTCATGGTTTGATATGGATCATTAATAGCATTATCGGTAATAATATTTATTGTTTTAATGAATGATTGATAATTTTTGCTTAAAGATTCATCATTTAATAGATCTTTGCTGACAAATAATGCTTCTTCTGCATAAAAATAATCATCATAATTATCGACATTTGGATCCATCATTTTGCCATAAACATTAAACAATCTAAATGATTGAGTAACTTTGCCATATGCAAGATTAGATTCTTGATCATCCGCAATTAATCTTTGTGCATATGGAGCGGATAAAGCTATAAAATCATAATCAGATAAATAATTTCCATTTCTAATATCGGTATAAAACTCATAAGAAGGGCTTTCTACGTACGAAATGTCATTTATAAATAAATTACCTTGGATGAGGCTTAAAATCGCTCCTAGAGCCCCTTTTTCGTTATTTGCAAGGATTTTGCATCCTTCAAAAGTGTTAGTTACCTCAGGATTAGTTGAAATTAGTGTATAACTACCCCCTACATAGTTTTGCAATAAAACATGCTTATTGTATTTTTCACAAAGTTCAAGTCCTTTAATAGTATCATATCCTATTATTCCATATTCGCTACTTTCGAAGGCTTTTTCAATCAAGGATTCATCCTTCTCAATATTTAATTGATTATCCTCAAAATAACCACATAAAACATAGGCAATTGGTCCTCGATTAGATATAATTTTAAACTTTAAAGGTTCATATGAATGAATCCCTAAGCATGATGTAGCACAAAGGGATGTTATTAATAAACATCCCCCAAGATACAATTTATTCTTCAAATATTTCATTAATTACTTCTCCTATTTGACTGCTTTCTTTAGAAACGCCAAAATTTTCAATTATGGTTCTTCCCATATCAGCAAATGATGCTCTTTCATCTAATAAGCGTCCATTTTTCAATGATTTACTATAGAGAATTACAGGTACTTTCTCTCTTGTATGGTCACTTCCAGTCCAAGTTGGATCATTTCCATGGTCTGCGGTGATGATTAAAAGGTCATCTTCTTGTAATAAAGGTAATAATTCACCTAATTTTACATCAAATTCTTCGATGCATCTGCCATAACCTTGTGGATCTCTTCTATGACCATATTCAGAGTCAAATTCCACTAAATTGACGAAGCATAATCCTTCAAAATTTTCTTTTGTTTCTAATTTTGTCTTATCCATTCCATCGTTATTAGAAACTGTTCTTTGAGTTCTAGTTACGCCTTGGCCATTAAAAATATCATTGATTTTACCGATACAAGATACTGTAAAGCCATTATCCTTCAATAAATCCATATATGTGACTCCAGATGGTGATAAAGCATAATCATGACGATTAGAAGTACGTTTAAAATCATCTTTATTCTTTCCAACATATGGACGAGCAATAATTCTTCCAAGTAAATATTCAGGTCTTAAACAAATTTCACGAGCTATCTCACAATCTTTATATAATTCCTTAATAGGAATTATTTCCTCATGAGCGGCGATTTGAAGAACAGAATCAGCTGAAGTATAAACAATTAAATCACCTGTTTTTAATTGATGTTCACCCCACAATTTGATTATTTCTGTTCCAGACGCTGAACAATTTCCAACAATATGTCTTCCTGTTCTTTCTTCTAGTTCATCAATTAGTTCTTTTGGAAAACCAGTATCAGTAAATGTTTTAAATGGTTTTTGTGTATAAATTCCCATCATTTCCCAATGCCCTGTCATCGTATCTTTTCCATTTGAAGATTCTCTTGACTTTAAAACATAAGAATTTGGATGTGCAACAGTACTAGTTCCTTTAATTGGACCTAAATCTCCAATACCTAAACTATTTAAGTTAGGAATATTTAGTCCATTGACCTTTTCAGAAATATGAACGAAAGTATTGGTACCTTTATCCCCATATTTGCTTGCATCTTCCATTTCACCGATTCCTAATGAATCCATAACTATCATAAATACGCGTTTAAATTTTTTCATAATTTTTTTCTCCTCAATTAATATTATATATTAATTCTTGTTCATATACAATTCATAAGCTGAAAGAATACGTTTACTTGATACATGAGTATATATTTGTGTAGTAGCTATGTTTTCATGACCAAGCATAGCTTGTACAAATCTTAATTCTGCCCCATTTTCTAATAAATGAGTGGCAAAACTATGGCGCAATGTATGTGGTGTAACATTTTGAAATATTCCCGCTTGTTGAGCATATTTTTTAATCTGTCTCCAAAAATATTGACGTGATAAAATTTTTCCCTGATTATTCAAAAATACATATTTTGAATCTTTTCCTTTGTTTTTACATCTCACTTCTGTCATATATTTTATTAAATATTCTTTAGCAAAATCGCCAATTGGGACCATTCTTTGCTTATTTCCTTTACCATTTATAATCACACAGTCAAAATTTCGATCAATTGAGCTCATTTCTAATGATAATAATTCAGATACTCTTAATCCTGAAGAATACATTATTTCCAGCATCGCTCGGTCTCTTATTCCTTCTTTTTTTTCCATATTCGGCATTTTGAATAATTCTTCTACCTCTTCTAAAGACAAAACGGTTGGTAAATGTTCATTCATTTTTGGAAGTTCAATATTTTTTGATTGATTGATTATTATTTTTTCTTTTTGTAAAAATTTGTAAAATTGTCTAATTGTCGTTATTCTTCTAATGATTGTTGAACTAGATTTCCCTTCATTAGACATATTAGTAATAAATTCGTAAATATCATCATTGTTAAGTTCTTCGGCCTCCTCTTTGTCTATCAACTTAGAAAAAGTCATTAAATCTTCCCTATAAGTGATGATGGTATTCTTGGAAATTCCTCGTTCACCCACTAAATAGCGGATAAATTCATCGATTGCTTCATCTTTTTTCATGTTTTATCTCCAATTCACTAGCTTTTATAAATGTTTTTTTATTTTTAAATTTTGCATTTAATTCATTTATCAATAATTTTGTGGCATTTTCTTCACGTACTTTATCTAGGTCAAATAAATTCATTTGGACAAGAAATTCTTCTTTTTCTTTTAAATTTGATAATGTAACTCCAATAAGTCTAATTGGATTACCTTTATAATTCGCATCAAATAATTTCATGGCATTATTGTAAATTAATTCTCCTTCATTAGTAGGAAAATTTAAAGTAATGGATCTATTAGTTGTGATAAAATCTGGTGTTTTCATAACTATAGAGACAGTTGTGCCCACTTTTTCTTTCTTTTTGGCATCTTGTGCAACCTCATTACTTAATTCATATAACCTTTTTTTTATTTCTTCATAATCATCTGTATCGAATAAAAAGGTCGAAGAATGACCGATTGACTTAGGATCCATTTCCTCGGTAGAAACATTATCATCCCCTACTCCATTTGCCCATCCTTTTAAAACTGTAAAACCTTTTCCTAGAACTTTTTTTACTTCATTATCCTCACATTTAGCTAAATCGCCAATAGTTTTTATTCCTAGCGCTTCTAAACGTGGATATGTTTTTTTTCCTACACCAAACATATCTTTAATTGGTAAAGGCCATAAAATTGTTGGAATATCTTTTTTTCTAATAATGGTAACTCCTAATGGCTTTTTAATATCAGAAGCCATTTTTGCTAAAAATTTATTAGGAGCTAAACCAATAGAACACTTCAATTTTGTTTTTTTATATAAAGAATCTCGTAAATCCTCTAAATATTTTAATGGATTTTTACATCCTTTCATACATTCGGTCATATCCGCATAACATTCATCTACCGAAGCAATTTCAATAATGGGTGTATACTGGCGAACAAAATCAAAAAATTCGTTCGATAAACGATGATATAATTCAAAATCAACATTTCGAATAATTACGTTAGGACATAGTCTTTGTGCCATATATGTAGGCATTGCCGAATGAATGCCAAATTTTCTTGCTTCATAAGAAGCGGTTGATACTATCCCTCTTCTTGATGAACCCGCAATAATTAAAGGTTTACCCTCTAAAGATGGATCACGAATAGTTTCAGCTGTAGCAAAAAAAGCGTTCAAATCAATATGCATAATAATTTTTGCCATACGTTCCTCCATCCTTTCATATACAAATAGATATTTATCCCCTTTTTCTAAGATTTTTAAATCCAATCTTTAGCAAATATATATCTATCTTTTATAATTATACTATAAAATGTTTACATAAAAATTAATAAATAAAAAAATGGCAAATAATTCTATTTACCATTTTTATACTAATATTATACTATTTATTTACTTATTAAGCTAATTTTGACATTAATCTTTCGTTTTCAACCGAAATATAATCAGAAATCATCGCTATAAATTCACTGTTAGTTGGTTTCGCTTTTGATGCGGAAATGGTATAGCCAAAGATATCATCGATAGTATCCACATTTCCTCTATTCCATGCCACCTCAATCGCGTGTCTAATCGCTCTTTCAACTCTAGAACCAGTTGTTTTATATTTCTTTGCAATTTCAGGATATAGAACCTTAGTAACTTGACCTATATATTCACTATTATTATATGAACAATAAATAGCGGTTCTTAAATATGAATATCCTTTAATATGTGCAGGTATTCCAACATCATGCAATATCTTTGTTATTCTCTTCTCTAAATCAATTTCTTCTTTATTTGCTTTTTCTGAATCATTCTCATTTGTATTTAACATTTTGAATAATGATTGAATCTTATATGGTTTTTGAATAAAGAGATTAGCCCCACTCTTGGAGACCATAGATAGAACTGATTGATTGACTAATGCTGATTGTGCCACAATCAAATTAATATTTGGATATGAATCCTTATTATCCTTAATTTCCCTTATTATTTCATATCCATCTAATTCTGGTAATACAAGTTCTACTAGTAGCATATCAACATTATCACATTGTTTTAAACGTAATAATGCTTCCTTGGAAGAAGTATATGCACCACAAATTTCAATATCCTCCTTTCTTTGTAC
>JBJFEV010000047.1:0-10412 GCA_051891155.1 Bacilli bacterium | reverse complement strand
ATAGGATAACGATTCATATTCTTTTTGAGTAGAGTGTTACTTTTTGACGTGTACGTTTAACAGTTGCTTTTGAAAATGATATAAATACGCTTCTAACGCTTAATTTTCAACTCAAAAAGCTTCAAAATATGCAAAAAATGCCCTAAAAAAGTAAAAAAAGTCCTTGAAACAGCATTTCTACTGTATCAAGAACGTCGTTTCTATTTGGAGCAGATGGCGGGAATCGAACCCGTGTAGTTAGCTTGGAAGGCTAAAGTTCTACCATTGAACTACATCTGCAAATATATATAGGATCATCATGGCGGACCAGACGGGAATCGAACCCGCGGTCTCCTCCGTGACAGGGAGGCATGTTAACCGCTACACCACTGGTCCAGAGATGGCGGAGCAAGAGAGACTCGAACTCTCGCACCAGTTACCCGATCTACGTCCTTAGCAGGGACGCCTCTTCACCAACTTGAGTATTGCTCCAACTTGCGTGCATAGTTAATATACCATAACGCTAATTTGGTTGCAATACTTTTTATTCAAGTTTTTCATTTCTAAAAGAATAACTGTTGTCTTATTTTTTTAAAAGAGAAATAACTCTCTTCGTGGCTATATTATTGCATATTTGGCAATGTTCTTCCATAAAATTTTGATTAAATGGTAAAAAATATTCTCTCTCTTTTTCTATAGTGTTTATCGAACAAGTTGAACATAAATAATGGATTTGAAAATTTGAAATTTTTCCTTGGTCGCATTCATAATTATATCCAATTGAATCATTTACTAACATTTTTTTGAGCCTTGAAAAAATGATTTTAATTTTTTTTGATAAAGAAGATATAGGGACTTCTTGACAGGAGTTATCATATTTTAGATATACTTTTACTGTTTCCTTGGCTAAATCTTTTGGGGATAATTCAATACGTAATGGTATTCCATATAAATTAGAAAGATCAATTTTTTCTTTTACTGGTTCGGTTGAAGAAAAATAGGAAACGCGATATCCTTCTTTTTGTAGTAAAGACTCAATTTCTTTACATGTTTGACTTATACCTTGTTCATTCATTTTATGTGGGATAATCGCAACTTGGGTAAGAGCAATTTCATCGTTTATATTAATTGAAGATTCATGGCTATGATATTCGATTAATGAAGAAATAATATCAAGATTTATTGTTCCTTTAACATAAAAATTATTTTCTTCTTCATAAAAAGAAAAATCACCTAAACGTGAATAAGTGTGATCCTTACTAAGAAGAATTGATACATATTTATGATCATTTAATAAAATAGCATTAAATAAATTGATAGAAAAAATATCTTTGACAGTATTTTTAATGATATCTAATATATCTAATATTCCCTTTCTGGCCTCTTCTTCTTTTTTATATAAAGAATAAAAATTGATGGATGAAGAAGAAAAATAATAAGTCAAATTTGATATGTTTAAAAAATCTTTATGATCATCGTTTGGAATCACTAATTCATATCCTAGTATTTTGATGCGTTCTTTAATATGGTTTATAAATTGTTCTTCAACGAAAATAAATGGATATCGTTTGACCATTAAATTGTTGTTTTTATATATAAATCCGCTACATTTTAATAATTCTTCGTTCATATTATTCACCCTTAATCATCTATAAAAAATAAAGAGCCTTTAAGACTCTTTTTACTTATTTTGTTCCTGTAGATCCAAATCCGCCTTCGCCACGAACAGTTTGATTTAACTCATCTACTTCTTCAAATTCAACGTGGTAAAAAGGAGCAACAACTAATTGAGCAATTCTTTCTCCTACGTCGACGGTTTGAACATCGTTGGAATGATTGTGTAGAGCGACAATTATTTCTCCACGATAATCAGCATCAATCACACCAACTTTATTTGCAGGTGCTAGATGTCTTTTTGTCGCCATACCAGAACGGGCATAAATTAGTCCTACGGTATCTTCTGGAAGCTCTATAGCTAAACCTGTTGGTACTTTATAGGTGGTATGAGGAGGAATTACAATTGCTTGATCAATACAAGCACTTAAATCACATCCTGCAGCATATGAAGAACCATATGTAGGAATAGAAGCTTTGGGGTTTAATTTTTTAAATCTTACTAACATAATTTTTCTCCTAAAATAATAAAATAACTTTATTTTGTTTTAATGATTCAGGTACATTAATTGTTCTTTGATTACTTGAGCCTTTAAATTTTAAAGACAAATCTTTTAATTCTTCAATAAATTTACCATCTACGAGGACATCGATAGATTCTAATAAATCTTGTGTATATTCACATCTTTGTTTTCCGCCTTCAAGCAAATCTTCGAAAAGATAGCCTGTAAAGCACCAAATGGATTTAGATGGGCAAGTTTTTTTGACTCGCAAAATAAAATCATGAAGTCCTTTTTGATTAACTTTTTCCATTGGTTCTCCTCCTAATAAGGTTAATCCCTTAATATAATAAGGTTCCAATGATGCGATGATTTTATCTTCTATTTCTTTAGTGAACTCTTCGCCATAATTAAAATCCCAAGCAATCGAATTAAAGCAATTTTTGCAATGATGCGTACAGCCAGATACAAATAAAGAGGTCCTTACGCCCTCTCCATTTGCAACATCATAATATTTGATATTTGCGTATTTCATATTATAAATGTAATACTCTTTCCTTAATTTCTTGAGTTCTTCCTTGATTCCAGAAATTAGATCCAATATATCCGCAAGTTCTTCTTGCTACATTGAGTTTTGATTGATCTCTATTATGACAGTTTGGACATTCCCAAATTAATTTTCCATCATCATCTTCAATGATTTGAATTTCTCCCCCAAAACCGCATTCTTGACAATAATCTGATTTTGTATTTAGTTCAGCATACATAATGTTATCATAGATAAATGTCATAACATCAAGAACTGCTTGAATATTATTTTGCATATTAGGAACTTCTACATATGAAATGGCTCCACCTGGGCTTAATTTTTGGAATTTAGCTTCAAGAGCAAGTTTTGAGAAAGCATCAATTGGCTCAGTAACATGCACGTGATATGAATTGGTAATATATTGTTTATCAGTAATATTTTCGATGACACCAAAACGCTTTTGTAAAGATTTAGCAAATTTATATGTTGTTGATTCTAATGGTGTGCCATATAAAGAGTAATCTATATTTTCACTAGCTTTCCATTTCGCAGTATATTCATTTAATTTTTGCATGATTTGTAAACCGAGTTCTTCGCCTTCTTTTTCGGTTAATTTATGACCGTTTAAAGCGATAACAGTTTCCCATAATCCGGCATATCCAAGTGATAATGTGGAATAACCGCCATGCAATAATTTATCGATTGTTTCACCTTTTTTAAGTCTTGCAAGAGCTCCAAATTGCCATAATATTGGAGCAGCATCAGATTTAGTACCTGTTAATCTTTCATGACGACATTGTAATGCTTCATGACATAATTCCATTCTTTCATCGAAGATTTTCCAGAATGAATCCATGTCTTTGTTTTTGACTTCTCCAGCTGCGGATAAGGCGATGTCGATTAAATTGATGGTGACGACACCTTGATTGAATCGACCATAATATTTAGGTTTATTAGTTTCTGGATCGATATAAGGTGTTAGGAATGATCTACAACCCATGCAGGTGTAACAATGACCTTCACCATTTTTATCTACTTTATATTCCAGCATTTTCTTTTCGGAAATATAATCAGGAACTAAACGTTTTGCGGAGCATTTCGCCGCTAATTCTGTTAAATAATAATATGGAGAATCTTTTGCAACATTATCGTCTTCAAGAACATAAATTAATTTTGGGAAAGCTGGGGTAATCCATACGCCCTTTTCATTTTTTACGCCTTGAATTCTTTCTTTTAATGTTTCTTCGATAATGAAAGCTAAATCTTTCTTTTCACGCTCATTGCGCGCTTCATTTAAATACATAAAGACAGTGACGAATGGTGCTTGTCCATTTGTGGTCATTAATGTGACAACTTGATATTGAATGGTTTGAATACCTTTTCTGATTTCTCTCTTTAATCTTTCTTCTACCATAATGGAGATTTGCTCTTCATTCATTTGAACGCCAGTAATAGCTAATTCTTCCTTTACTTCTTGAGTGATCTTTTCTCTAGATACTTGCACAAAAGGAGCAAGATGAGTTAAAGAAATAGATTGACCTCCATATTGAGATGAGGCAACTTGAGCAATGATTTGAGTAGCGATATTACAAGCTGTAGAAAAAGACTTTGGTTTTTCAATCATTGTCCCAGAAATAACTGTACCATTTTGTAACATATCTTCTAGGTTAACTAAATCACAATTATGCATATGTTGAGCAAAATAGTCCATATCATGGAAATGAATAACACCTTCGTTATGGGCGTCGATAACTTCTTTTGGTAACAAGATACGTTTCGAAATATCTTTAGAAACTTCGCCTGCCATATAATCTCTTTGAACAGAATTACATACCGGATTCTTATTTGAATTTTCTTGTAGTACTTCTTCATTCGTACATTCAATAAGTGTAAGAATTTGGTCGTCAGTTGTATTAGCTTTTCTTGCTAGGGCTCTTCTATAACGATAAGTAATATATGTTTTAGCAAGTTCGTATTTTCCTGCAGCCATGATAGCTTTTTCTACAAGGTCTTGAATTTCTTCAACAGAAGATGCTCTTTTTCTTTTTTTACATTCTTTTTCTACTATTGAAGTAATTTCACGGATTTTGCTATCTGGTAACCTTTGATTTTCATCTAAGCTATTATTAGCTTTGCAAATGGCATTATAAATTTTTTCTACATTAAATTTTGTTTCAGAACCACTTCTTTTAATTACATTCATTTGATACCCCTCCATAAATGTTTAAACAAGATGATAAAAAAATGACGACATTATAAAAATCATCTTACAAAATTCTTTTCCCAGATTATTCGGACTGGTAGAGACGAGACTAATCTCTATGCAAGTATATTATCAAATTAGCGGATATATTAAAAGAGGTTTTTTACAAAAATTAAACTTTATTTTTTTTATAAAAAACTATTGACAAGAAAAAAATTTTGTGCATATCAAAAATGGTAAAATTTACAAATAATTTTTCATTTTTTCATCGCTTAATCATTCGTTTCTTTTTTTGCTTTTTTTTGGCTTATTTTTATATTATTTTCATTTTCAAAGTCTTTTTCATTAGTATTTTTATAGTAGATTTAAGAGAAAAAAAGGAAATATGTCAAATAATATAAGATAAAAAAAGAAAAGTAGAACGCTACTTTTCTCTTTTGTTCATATTATCTTCTTTGGTATAAATGTCTAGCAAGTCTTTGAATCGATTGTAATGGACAATTTCTCTTTGCCTTAAGAATAATAGAACGTTGATAACTTCTTGATCGGAAGTCATCTTGATTAAATTCTCGTAGACAGTACGCGCTTTTTGTTCACTGGCCATATCTTCAAGAAGGTCGGCCTTATAATCACCGGTTGAAGTGAAGTTATTAGTGTTGAAAGCATTTCCTGAACAGTTTTCTAAGGTTAAAGCATATCCATGCGTAACAAAAGAACAACCTAAGCCTTCTTTTTCCATCTCTTCTATAGTAGCATCCTTAGTTAACGCTTTGTATAAGGATGCAATCATTTCAACGTGTGTAAATTCTTCAGTTGCTATATCAGTTAAAAGATTTCTTCCCCTTTCATCTTTCATGGTATAACGTTGATTCATATACGTTAATGCCGCGCCAAGTTCACCATATTCTCCTCCATATTGAGCGATTAGATATTTAGCTAAACGTAAATCTTTTTTAGTAACATTGATGGGATACATTTCCCTTTTTTGATAAGTAAACATATTATTTCACCCAAACCGATGGAGTCACGTTATAAGACGTTTTATTGTTTTCCCACTTAGCGCTAGTGGAACGGATCACTCCATATTTACTTTCATATTCATCGATTAGCTCATTTGCTTTTGAAGCGTACATAGCAAATTTTTCAAATATTTTTTTATCGCATGGATGAACATCTAGATAAAGGCGAAGATCATGTGCCGCTAAAGAATATTCTTGAATTTTTTGTAGTAGCTTTTCATCTTCTTTTTTTGGATTAGCAACAAAGATTAAGTGTTTTTCAAATGGTATATATTCATTTTTAAATATATTACCTTTGAACATATTTTCCTCAGGGGAATATAAATCTGCGCTTTCTCTTTCATCTTTTTCTTGTTCCTCTTTTTCCTCATCATAATAAGGAACAAACATAAATGGACCATATAAACCTTGATTCATTTTCAATCCTCCTAGATTACATTATTCATCTAGGCAAAAATATGGCAATTAAAAAGCCCAAGTTTATTTACTAAACTTAGGCCAATGTTTATTTTCTATTTTTATTTATAACATTTTTAACAGATTCAGCAGCGTGGAAAGAGATAGATTTTAATTCGGCAATTGGTAAAGGTTCTTTTGTGATTGGATTAACACCAATACGAGCAGTTCTTTGTCTGATTTCAAATTTACCAAAGTTAGAAAGTCGAACAACTTCTCCTTTGTCTAATGCATCAACTATTTCTTTAAAGAAACTTTCGATAATAATTGATACTTCCTTTTTACTATAGTTAGTTTCGCCTGCAACAATCTTTATTAAATCATCTTTATTCATTGTTTCCCTCCTTATTTAATGAATACTACCATACTTTATCATAATAAAGAGGGAAAATCAATATCTATTTTAGAATACAAAGGCGATTAAGTTACCTTTTCCTTTATTTGAAATGGTTTTGATTAGTTGAATTAATTTTATTTTTACACCTTCAGGAAGATTATTTAGTTTTGAAGAGATTGATTCTTGAAAAATATCAAAGAATTTTCTTCCAAACATCTCACAATTTAAAAGGGATAATTCATCCTTTTGATAGGCTTTAAGTAAATAATCTAAAAAGTAATCTGCTTGTTCTTTACTTCCAAGTACAGGTTCAAAGGTGGTACCAACATCAACTTTAATAATATGATATGTTGGAGTGCTTGCCTTTACTTTTAGTGCGTAACGAGATGATACTTTACTGATAGTAGGTTCTTCTATTTTCATCGATTTGATAGAAGCGGCAGAGAATCCATATCCTGTTAAGTTGGCTTGTTCTAATGCATTACCAATTACATCATAATCACGTTTGGCTTTAGTAAATTCAGTGAGAACTTTTATTAATTCAGATTTATTGGATATCTTGCAACCACATAATTCTTCAATCACCTTTTCGTATAAAGAAGGAAGGATATTGATTTGTAATGTTACAATTCCACTTCCGGTATCTACCGATGTAATTTTCACATTCTCAATAAATTCATTGTCGTTAAAACTATCTAAGATTTTATTAACATCTTTAACTTTTGTGATATCTTCAAATGCGTTAATCACACTTTCTTTTATCGATTGTTTAATATAATGATTATCATCTAATTCATTTACCCATTTAGGAAGTGAAATATTTAATCCGGATATAGGATATTCATATAAAGCTTCTTTTAAGATTAAAGCTCCATCTTCTTTTCTCATCTTTTCCACATCAAGATTAATGACTGGTACATTATATTTTTCTTCTAATTCCTTTTTTATTTGCAAGGTGGAATGGCTTGAAGGCATTTTGCTATTCAAAACTATTACAAAAGGTTTAGATGCATCAATTACTTCTTTAATTACTCTTTCTTCAGCATTTAAATATGCACTTCGATCAAAACCGGTAGGGCTACCGTCTGTCAATACCACAATTCCTAAGGTTGAATGATCTTTAATTACTTTTTTAGTGCCTATTTTTGCCGCTTCATCGAAAGGAATAGCTTCATTAAACCATGGTGTTTTAACCATGCGCATTTTTCCATCTTCTAGATATCCTGAAGATGATTCGATGATGAACCCAACAGAATCAATTAGTCGAATTTTAACCTTTAGTGAATCATCGATTTTAAGATCGACCGCATTAGATGGAATGAATTTAGGTTCCATGGTCATAATGGTTTTTCCTTCCCCGGATTGAGGAAGTTCATCAATAGTTCTTTTTTTATCTTCTTCCGAAGGAATATTGTCGAGAACTACACATTCTATAAATTTTTTTATAAAGGTAGATTTACCAACCCGAACTGGACCGACAATACCTAAAAAAACTTCTCCGCTACTACGCTCACCTATATCTTTAAGAGTTTGAAGAATATCCATAATAAAATCTCCTAGCTACATAATATTATGAATAAGATGAGTTTCTTAGAACGGAAAAGTTAATTTAAATATATTAATATGATTATTATTTGTTTCTTTTATATAGCGGAATTACGTTCTTTTCTTTATTTGCTTTGCAAATGTTTTTAATTCTTTCTACTTGTTCGTCACTTAACTGAATGTATGTTCCTCTTTCGATATTTTTTACATCTAGAAAACCGATTGATTCTCTATGTAAAGATTTGACTTTATATCCTAGCGCTTCAAACATTCTTCTTACTTGGCGATTTCTTCCTTCATGTATGGTGATTTTAACAATAGATTTACTATTTGTATTTAATAACACTTGATATTGTGCGGGTTCAGTCATTCCATCATCTAATAAGATGCCTTTTGTGAATTTTTCAAGCAAAAGGATATCAACTTTATATGGAAAAGTGGCAATATATGTTTTATCTAAATGTGATGAAGGATGGGTGACAAGATTGGATAATTCTCCATCATTGGTCATTAATAATGCACCGGAAGTATTATAATCAAGCCTTCCAACTGGATAGAGTCTTTTGTTTTCCTTCTTTAATAAATCACATACAGTAGTTCTTCCTCGGTCATCCTTCGCAGATGAAATAACCCCATTAGGTTTATTTAAAAGATAAGTGACAAATTTATCGTCATTCAATTGACTTTCAACTTCCCAACCGATAACTTCAATTTTATCTGATAATGTCACTTGTACACCTTGTTCTTGAATTATTGTTCCATTCACTTTGACTTTACCTTCTGAAATTAATTCTTCTGCTTTTCTACGTGAACAGATACCTTTTTGAGCCATCGCTTTTTGTAATCGCATTTTTTCTTCCATATTATTGCTTTCTCCCATATAAAAAGTGCTGAGATTAATCAGCACATTATCTATTAATAAATTAAGTGTTTCTTTTGGAAAGCAAGTTTCTTTTCTTTAGTGAAACCTAATTCCTTTTCAATAAAGGCATTTACTGAGCCATATTTTTCATTGAGAACATCGATTGCCGCTTGTAATGATTCCTCTTTTGCATCGCAAGGATCACCTTGCTTTTTACCAAAGATACCTCCAAGTAATCCTTTACCTTGTTTGAGGCATTCATTTGAAAATAAATAATCTTTAATGATTTCTTCATCTGATACATCTAATATTTTTAAGAATAGGTATGAAATAATTTCCGCTCTATCTCTTCCGTTATTGCTTATCCACATAATTGAACAAGTAGAATTCATTACGATGTCAAAAATCTTTTTGATTTGTGCAATGGCAAAATCATTGATCATAGAACAATAAATCTCAACAGGATCAATCGTTTTTCCTTTCTCTAGTTTTGCATCTTTTTCACCGGTGAAACCTGGAATTGATGCTTTTAATAAAGGAATATTTACTTCTTCACAACCAGGAATTATTTGATTTGGTTTTTCAAGAATTTCAGTAGAATTTCTTAAATCAATAATTTTTCCTAAATTATACTTTTGACGTAATAAATCAATATCTTCCTTAGTTAATCTACTGAGTTCGCTACCACGCATAAATTTTTTGTATAAGATTTCTCTTCCTACACTATTTTCAATTCCACCAAACTCCCTAACGTTTGTCGCGCCTTTTAATACAATCTTAGCCATATATTCTCCATCCCCCAATTAAAATGACTTCCTCTTTTTTCATTTTAATATCACAATAGTAGAGAAAAACTATTGTAAAATAATATTTTGCTTACTATTCTCCCAAAAATAAATAGATAAACTTTGCATATGTATATGTGAAATACATTATGCTTACACATATAATTATAACATTGAAAAGGAGGGTAAACAACTGACACTTTTGACAAAAACATAGTCAAATATGCAAAAAAAAACAAAAATAATATAGCAAAATAAAAAAGTCCAGCCAGTTGCTGGACATAGTCTTTGGTTAATTGCTCGCCTTTTTTGACTAACGGGAAAGACGATGCAATAAATGATACGAACAATACATTAATTGCTTCCATTCAATACGAACCTTTATATCAAGTTCTACAAATTAGTAAATCCTAATGTGCTTCACTACAGATTGATTCATATATCCTAGTGTATTGTCAGTAAAGAGGAATTACCCCTTGGAGACTATTATATACATAAATATATGAAATGCAAGTAAAAAATATACAATTGATTGTTTTAATTTTTTGTAGGTGACAAAACAAAAAAGAAGAAGTTATACTTA
>JBJFEV010000046.1:0-10639 GCA_051891155.1 Bacilli bacterium | reverse complement strand
CTATATTTGCTTTGAGTGTTATCGCATTTATGAATGAAAGGAATGATTAAAGATGGGGAAGATGCCTTTATTTAGCTTTTTAGATAAAAAATCGTTAAATAAGTATGAAAAGACAGAAGAATATCAATTCTATTTGAAAAATAAAGAATATCTTTTGCCTTTAAACTTTCATTATCACTTAACCTTCTCTGATAATAATGCTTTTAAAATTATTCAAGCTAATATTTTAATTAAAGCGATGATGAATAAAGAAATTTATGATGAAACTATTAAGAATACACAAGATGAACTTCTCCCTATTATCAATGGAAGAAATGAGTATTTAAAAAATCAAATTTGGAAAGCATTAGATGAAAATCAAGCGATTTATTTTGAAAAGGATGCAACCCGTATTTATTTACCAATCTATTCCCGAGCAATGAATTTAATTTATAATGATGATCCAATTAAATTATTAGAATATCCATATACAGAAATTGTTAAAGATGCTCGTTCATCTTGTATTGATTTATTTGATATGTATAATTATGATTTATATGCTTCACCATTTACTCGACTAATTAAGATCAAGGAAGATAAGACATCTTGCGCCTTCTATCATCCTGATTTTGAAACTATCTTTATCATCAATGATCAAGGACGACTTGATATCGCTATTCCTCTTTTTGATAAATATTTAAAAGAAAGAGATCACCACTTGCTTATGAAGCGGGTGGCGAATGTCGTCGATGATTTTTATACTAATGAACGAAAGAAATTTGTCCGTTCATTACGTGATAATGGTCTCATATCATCTAAAATGTGTTCCATTTTATTAAGAAAAGAATCGATCAGATCGATCAGAAGAACAAAAATTGCATTAAAAGGAAAATCTATCGATGAGATACTATAAGACACATACGCTTGGTTGTAAAGTAAATACGTATGAAACGCAAGCGATTAAAGAATTATTAAATAAAAATGGATACGTAGAATCAGGGGATGATTGTCCTTTATGCGATGTCTATATTATCAATACATGTGCAGTCACGGCAGTCGGGGAACAAAAGTCGCGTCAAAAGATAAGAAGTGCGATTAAGATGTATCCAGGAAGTGTCATCGTGGTCATGGGTTGTTATGCTCAATTGCATGCGCAAACAATACAAGAAATAGAAGGAACATCAATTGTTATTGGAACACAAGATAGAAAAAGAATCGTTGAGCTTCTCGATGAATATTTTGTCAATAAAGAACAGATTAATATCGTAGAAAAAAATACTCGTCAAAGAACATATGAATGTTTAGATATTTCTGATTATCAAGAAAATACAAGAGCTTTTTTAAAGATTCAAGATGGATGCAATAATTTCTGTTCTTATTGTATTATTCCTTATACTAGAGGTAATTTTAGATCGCGTCCTAAAGAAGATGTATTAAAGGAAGTAAGGCGCTTAGTAGATAATGGATTTAAAGAGATTGTTTTAACTGGAATCGACACGTCTTCTTATGGTAAAGATCTTCAAAATTATTCCTTTGATGATCTATTAAAAGATATTATTCAAATTGCTCCAGAACTGAAAAGATTAAGGATTTCTTCTATTGAAGAAAGTTGCTTGAGCGATGAATTTATTTCCTTATTACAAAATTCACCTATCATCGCTCATCATCTTCATCTACCTCTTCAAAGCGGTTCTAAAACTGTTTTAGAAAGAATGAAACGTAAATATACTAAAGAAGAATTTTATCAAACGGTGAAAAAGATTAAAGATGCAGTTCCTGATATGGCTTTAGCGTGCGATGTAATCGTAGGATTTCCAGGAGAAAGTGAAGAAGAATTTAATGAAACTTGCGAATTTATCAAAAAATGTGAATTTGCTTATCTTCATGTTTTTCCTTATTCGAAAAGACCAGGAACTCCAGCAGCGATGATGAAAGATCAAGTTGAACCTAAAATTAAAAAGGAAAGGACCGCTAAACTTATCGCTTTAGGAGAAGAACTTAAGAAAAAATATGAACTTCAATACGAAGGAAAAGAGGTTGATGTTTTAGTGGAGACATTCGATGAAAAGAAGAAGATGTATAAAGGATATTCATCTTCCTATTTAGAAGTGTATGTCGAGTCTAGTATAGATATATGTGGGCAATATATTAGAACCACATATCATCGTTATGAAGATGAATAAATTTATTAATTATTTTATGAAAAATTAGACATTTCAAGTTTACATTTTTATACACGCTAAAAAATCAATTTGTTTTAAAAAAAGGTTGACAGTCTACATTATTTCTTATAAAATAATCATCGTGTCAAATATGCGACTTAGGAGGTGTGAAATATGGCAGTA
The DNA here is from genome assembly GCA_051891155.1 of Bacilli bacterium. Classification (GTDB taxonomy): domain Bacteria; phylum Bacillota_I; class Bacilli_A; order RFN20; family CAG-449; genus UBA3210. The sequence continues at coordinate 8,315 of JBJFEV010000046.1, read as the reverse complement.
CCAGCAAGAAGAACATCTAAAACAACAAAAAGAATGCGTAGAACACATTTTAAATTAAACGTTACAGGTTTAGTAAAATGTAGCAATTGTGGAGCAACAATCTCTTCACACCGCGTTTGCCCAGAATGTGGTTATTACGATAATAAACAAGTTGTTGATGTTAAAAGTAAATAATTAACAAAAGAAATTAAGAGGAGAAATCCTCTTTTTTTATTATCTAAAAGTATGTATCTAGTCAAAAGAAAAGATAAATGCTATAATTAGAAGCGGAGGAAAAAATTAAATGAATTACGCAAAATATATTGATCACACATTATTAAAACCAGATTGTAAAGATGAAAACATTGAAAAATTATGTTGTGAAGCACGTGAATACAACTTTAAATCAGTTTGTATTAACCCTTCCTACATCCCACTTTGTAAAAAACTTTTACAAGGAAGCGATGTTTTAGTTTGTACAGTAGTTGGTTTCCCACTTGGTGCAACTAGCACTTATTCAAAAGTTGAAGAAACAAAAAAAGCTGTGGAAGATGGTGCTGATGAAATCGATATGGTCATCAACATTTCTCGCTTAAAAGAAAAAGATGATGCATATACATTAAACGAAATTAAAGCACTTAAAGAAGCTTGCCAAGGAAGAACTTTAAAGGTAATTATTGAAACATGTTTACTAAGTGAAGAAGAAAAGGTAAGAGCATGTTTATTAGCAAAAGAAGCTGGTGCTGATTTTGTTAAAACTTCTACGGGATTTTCAACAGGAGGCGCTACAAAAGAAGATATCGCTTTAATGAGAAAAACAGTTGGCCCAACAATGGGTGTTAAAGCTTCTGGAGGAGTAAGAGACGCTAAAGGATTTATGGATATGGTAAATGCTGGTGCGACAAGAATCGGTGCTTCTGCCGGAATTAAAATTATGGAAGAACTTAATAAAAAAGCTTAAAAACAAATATAAATTAATTAAAAGGTCAGTTTTTACTGATCTTTTTTGTATAGAAATTATAAAAGGATAAATAATAATATTGTAAGCAAGGTTATCCTAGCAAAAAGATCAATATTCATTGTCCCTCGCAATATCGTTCTTGCCTTGCTTACTTCAATAAATGACTTTGAGTAAGCAATGGATTATGAAAATATTTTCATAGTGTAAATTGACAATGAAAAAATTTTCATTTATAATGAAATTGCGTGCTTGAAGTCACTTTCTATAGGAGAGTGATACGATGCGAAAATTAGTTTGTGCTCTCGGAACAGGAATGTTAATTTCATTTCTTTTAGTCAAAAAAAAGAAACCTTGTTGTTCAACAATAACTTCTTCCGATGAAACAACTTCTTCAGGTGGTCTTGATTACTTTTCTAAGATTAGTGATGGACTAAACTTCATTGAAAATAAGATCGATGAACTCGATTTAGAGTCAGTGAAACAAAAAACAAAAAGTCAAATACAATCAATTAAAGAAAAGATTATAGAATTGAGATCTTCATAAAAGAAATCACATCCAAAAGCGCGGCTAGGCGCTTTTTGTGCTTTTAGGAGGTTTATATGGGAGTATATAAGGATAGAGTTACAATTTATGAAGTAGCAAAAGCTGCGGGTGTATCCCTTGCTACTGTTTCCAGAGTCATCAATAATCAAACTAACGTAACACCAGAAACTAAGAAGAAAGTAGAAGATACTATCGCTCGTCTTGGTTATAAACCTAATGCCCTTGCTCAAGGACTTGCAACAAATAGAACTACTAATATTGGTATTATCATTCCAGATACTAATTATGTACATATTGCTAACCTTTTGTCAGGCATGATCGATATTGGTAAAATCTATGGTTATCAAACCACTTTATTTGTCACTAAGCATTCAAAAGAAGATGCAAAAGACATTATCGGAAAGTTAATTACTTCCCATGTTGACGGAGCTCTTGTTTTTGATGATCAATTACCTCTTGAAGATATTTTGCGTATCACTAATTACAATGTTCCTCTTGTGGCAATTGGACATAAATTAGTGGGTGAAAAAGCGGCATCTATCTATTTGAATTTTGAAGATTCATTAAAGAAATTAATTGAAGATCATTTTTCAAAAGTACAAGATTCTATTCAATTCTTACATTTACCAAATTCAGGTAATCTAATGGACCAATTAGAAAAAGTGGCTTTAGAAACCGCGCCTGAAGGAAAGTGTGAAATCTTGAATTGCTCTGATTCATATCACGAAACATACACTCAATTTGTTTCTTATTTTAAAAAGGTAAATCATGGTATATTTATCTGTCCACGTGATTCTTTAGCATGCGCTATTCAAAATGCGGCCATTGATATAGGTTTAAAAGTACCAGAACAAGTTCAAGTAGTTTCTATTATTGGCACTAAATATTCTTCTATTGCTCGTCCAACTATCTCTTCCTTTGATCTAGATATGTATCAAGTAGGAGCTCGTGCGATGAGAATGGTTACTAAATTATTAAAAGGTGAATTAGAAAATAAAGAATTTACCTTTACTTCATCATACGTCTTAAGAGCGTCAACAAAGGAGTAGTATGGCTAAAAAAATTGAGGATAAAAGAAGAATAGTTCTTTTGACAATAGCTTATTTATTCGCTGTTGCTGGCACGATATTAATTATTGTTTATTTTGCTAAAAATGGCTTTAAGACAAATGTAAAGTCAATCAATTACTTACTTGATATAGGAATTATCTGCGGTGGTATCTTTTTAGTATTAAAGGGCTGTGCTGATAATATTAAATCTTATTTAGTTCCTGTGCGTGATCGTCATTTTATGTGGGTTTATGCGCGCATTTGGTTTGCCGTAGGAGTATTAATTTGTCTTGGTGGCATTATCTCCTTAGTAATTCATATTGTTTCTTAAAATCTTTAGAGTGATCCACTTCTAAGGATTTTTTTATTTGCTTTTATAATAATTTATTTATTATAAATTTACTGAGTAATGTATAATATAGATAATAAAAAAAGGAGACTTACCAATATGAGTTTAAGAGCGTATAATCATTCTGTATCAATTGTCACAAAAAAAGAGGAAGAAAAAATCTATGCTTGTACTATCGCATGGATGTGTCAAGTAGGTTATGAGGAAGTTATAGGATTAATCGGAGAACAATCTTCCACGGGAAAAACATTAAAAAAAGGTGATAAAGTCGCTATTAATGTCTGCAGTAAAGAAATGAAGGATTTTGCTTCATTTGTCGGATCGACTTCATCTTTAGAAGTAAATAAATTTGCGTCTCATTCATACTGTGAAAAAGATGGATATATCACTTTAGAAGAAAGTAAAGTAATATTGCTTTGTGAAGTGAAAGATATATTGCACCTTGAAGGAATTCAAGATGATAATTTAGTTTATTTTCATGTCAAAGAGTATCAAGTAAACGAAGAAGCTGATTATCTTTTGATGAGCGATATGGATTAGAGAGGTTAATATGTTTGATTTTTCTTTAATTAAAAGAGATACCATCATTATTGCGCCGATAGAAGTTAAGGCCCAATTAATTAAGGAAAAGGAAAGAATTAATCCTTCTTTTTCAATTAAAATAATATCAAAAGAAGATGTTTTAAATGGAGTTTATTTTGAAAAGAGCATTGAAGCGATATGGTATCTACATAATAAAAAAGGTTATTCATTAGCGAATGCGGAAGAGATAGTTTCTTCTTTATATGGCATTAAAGGAGGAAATGAAAAACTTGATCTTTTAAAGGGAATTTATGATGAATTGTTTTCTTCTTACCTTTTAGAATTTAATCCTTATTTTAAACTCTTATTTAAGAATAAGGATGTTTTTGTTTACCGTTATTCATCTCTTGATAAAGAACTGATTAATTCCTTAGCTAAAATAAATGTTAAACCGATTTATTTTCAAGAAAAGAATAACGAATATAATCATAAAGTTTTCACCTTCAATACGATGGATGATGAACTTGACTTTGTTTTTGCCCGCATTGGTTCTTTATTAAGTGAAGGAGTTCCTATTTCTAAAATTAAGATGTTTACTCTTCCTAGTGAATATGTTTTACCTTTAAAAAAATATTCTTATAAACATCATATTCCTTTTGAAAAACAAGATAAATTGTCCCTATATTCCTCACCAGTTTGTAAATTGTTTATTTCCTTATTAAAGGATTATGAAAAAGAAGAGGCATTTACTAAAATAGGAGAAATATATCAAGATGATCCATATAAAGCTAAAGATAGAATTGTATCAATCATCAATGAGATTAATGAACTTAATTTAAGCAAAGAAGAGTTTGAATCATTATTTATCTATAAAGCAAAAAAAACATATTTAAAGAATATTGAATTTGAAAATGCTATTACTTATGTTACTTCTTTACATGATATTAAAGATGATGAACACGTATTTATGATGGGTTTTTCCTTAGGTCAATATCCTCCTATTCATAAGGATACCGATTTCTTTTTAGATGCAGAAAAAAGAATGCTTAATTTAAATACGAGTAGTGAACTTAATAAAATGGAAGAAGAAAAACTTATTAGTTTTTTGCAAAGAAGCAAGAATTTAACGATAACTTTTAAAGAGAAAATTGGTAAGAGTGTGTATTTTAAGCCTCTATTAATTAAGAAACTGCATATGGAGGAAGAAAAGGGCGAGATTGATAACATTCGTTATTCTTACTTCGCTTATGAAGAAGAGGAAGCTCGCAATCAAGATCTATTTGATAATTATCGTATTGTCGCTCCGTATAAAGATTCTTTGTCAAGAAAAGACATTAAATATAAATCATATGATCATAAGTTTAAGAAAGCTCCTATAATGAAAAATGATGAACACATCAAATTATCTTATTCTTCCATTGAAGATTATAATAATTGTCCTTTTAAGTATTATATTGGAAGAGTATTAAAAGCTAATATTTTTGAAGAAAAGTTTTCTATAAATCTAGGAAATTATTATCATCTTCTTCTTGAAAATAGCGTGAGTCATAAGTATAGTTCCTCTTATCTACAAGAGGAATTTGATCGAGTGTTTATAAGTGCAAAAGATCGTTTTTTTGCTTCTTTTTTGCTGGAGCAATTTAAAGATGTTGAACGAAAGAATAATGACTTTTTAAATGTGAGCAAATATAAAGATGTTATAGAAGAAAAAGAAGTAGCTATATCTTTAGATAACAACACTTCACTTTATGGCAAAGTGGATAAGACTTTAATCGATGAAGAAGATAAAGAGATAATCGTTGTCGATTATAAAACTTACAATTTTGAATTTGAAATAAGGAAAGTCCAATTTGGTCTTAATATGCAACTTCCTCTTTATTCTATTTTGTTAGAAGAAAAGTATAAAGATTATAAAGTTACAGGGGTATATATTCAAAATATTCTTATAAATCCGACTGTAGAGGTGAAAAAACCTTATTATTTAAATGGATTAACGATAAATGATTTAGAAATCGCTTCTCATATTGATTTAGGATATGCAAGTTCTTCTTATATAAAAGGATTAGCGACAAATAAAAGTGGCTATTTAAATGATAAGAAGCAAATTATTACCTCTGAAAACTTTAAAGAATTAATTGAAGAAACTAGAAAACAAATCTTCTTAACGCTTCAAGGTATAAGAGAAGGCAATTTTAATATTGCTCCTAAGTTAATTGATGAATATTCTTCGCCATGTTCATCATGTGAAGCAAGAGATATTTGTTATAAAGATTATAAAGATAACGTTTATATAAAATTGAAAAAAGAAAAGGAGGAAAACTGATATGGCCGGTGTTAAATTTACTCCTTCTCAACAAGAAGCAATTGCCAAAAAGGGCACAAATATTATTGTTTCTGCCGGTGCAGGTAGTGGAAAGACCGCGGTCTTAAGTGAACGCGTTCTTCATTTTGTAAAAGACGAAGGATATAAACTTGATGAATTTTTAATTCTTACTTTCACTAATTTAGCCGCGAAAGAAATGAAGGATCGGATTAGAAAAAAACTTGAAGATAATAATTTAGAAGAAAGTAAAAACGTGGACACATCTGATATTACCACTTTTGATTCCTATGCTTTTTCGCTTGTTAAAAAGTATCATTTTTTGTTGGGATTATCTTCTGATGTTTCCATTGTTGATTCCAATGTTATCGCGGTTAAAAAAAGAGAAATAGTCGATAGAATTTTCACTGATTATTACGAACAAAATGATTCTACTTTCAATGAGATGATCAAGAAATTTTGTTTTAAAAGCGATGATGATTTACAAAAACTAGTTATTAAATTATTTGATGAGGCCTCTCTTCATTATGATGAAAAAGAATATTTAAATAATTATATCGCCACTTTCTTTTCTTCTAACAAGAGTGAAGAATTATTATCTTTAATATTTTCGAGAATGAAAGAACATTTATCAAGGATGAGTGAGTATTGTGAATATTTTACGCAAGAGCCTTGCTCTAAAAAGGATCCTACTCCATATCAAAGAAAGGTAAAAGAAATCCTTTTAGGATTAGAAAACGCGCAAAAAATCGATGAATTTGTATCTTATTTGTCTTCGATGAAAATTCCTTCTTACCCAAGTAAAATTGAAGAAGGAAAAGAAGAAAAGAAACTTTTTGATGACGAAAAAAAGAAATTAAAAGATTTTATTGATAAAAATGGTTTGACCTCAGAACAATCTATTAAAGATGCCATAAATGAAAATAAAGAATACGTGCAACTCTTAATATCTATTTGTCTAAGATTAAATGAAGAACAATATAGCTACAAAGAACAAAAGCAAGTATTTGAATTTAATGACATTCAAAAGATGGCCTTTAACTTAGTGAAAAATAATTTAGAAGTAAGAGATAGTATTAAGAATAAACTTAAGATGATCATGATTGATGAATATCAAGATACTTCATCATTGCAAGAGGATTTTATTTCTTTGATCAGCAATCATAATGTTTATATGGTAGGAGATATCAAGCAATCAATCTATCGTTTTAGAAACGCTTGTAGCGATATCTTTCAAAATAAATATGATAAATATAAAAGAGGAGAAGACGGTTTAGCAATCGATTTAAATAGTAATTTCCGTTCTCGTCAAGAAGTACTTGAAGATATCAATATCATATTTAAAGAAATTATGAGTCCAGCAATAGGAGGCGCGGATTATAAGAAAGATCACATCATTGAATATGGTAATAAAGCATATTTAGATGCGGGTGATAATGGCGATTCCAATCACAGCCATTTTATTACTTATGATGATGAAATCAAAGGCGATAATGCCGCGATTCATGAAGCAACCCTTATTGCGCGCGACATAATAAATAAATACAATAATGGCTATTTAGTATTTAAACCAGGTTATAAAAAAGTGGTGAATGGTGAGGAGATAGAAGTACCACCAACTACAAGAAGATGTAAATTATCTGATTTTTGCATTTTGATGGATAGAGGTTCTTCTTTTGATATTTATAAACGTGTCTTTGGAGAATATCGAATACCTTTAAGTGTGGAGGCTGATGAAAATATTGCTTCCAATAATATTGTTTTAATGTTAACATCGCTTTTAAAAATGATTAAATGTATTAAAAATGCTGATTATCAAAGCGAAGAATTTATTCATAGTTTCCTTTCTTTAGCCCGTTCATTTGTTTATCATCTAAGCGATGAAGAAATATATTTAACGTGCAAGAATAAGGAGTATTACTCTCATCCTCTTGTTTCTGATTTAAGAGATATTATCTTTCATAATGAAACATTACCGCTTAATGAATTATTCTCACTTATCATATTTAAAAATGATATCTATCATAAATTAATTTTAATAGGCGATGTCAAGAAAAACGAATTATATTTAGATATGTTTTTATCTTATTTTGAACAAATGGCAAATCTAGATTATTCTTTAGATGAATTCATTTCCTATTTAGAAAACTTAAATGATAACGATTTAAAAATTGTCTTACCTTCCCAAGGTAGTGATGTTGATTCAGTGCGAATGATGAATATTCATAAATCAAAAGGTCTAGAATTTCCTATTGTATATTTTTCCGGATTACAAAAAAAGTTTAACGAAAGTTATAAGAAGGAATCTTTAGGGGTCAGTAAAGAGTTTGGCTTATTTTTGCCATTAACTTCCAAAAAAACTAGTCCGATTAAAGTAGGTAATAATATCTATGAAAGTAGGGAAGATCTTTCTGAGAAAATACGTCTATTTTATGTCGCATTAACTCGTGCTCGCGAAAAGATGATATTCGTTTTGCCTGAATATAAAGAAGCTGTAAGAATTGAAGAAAGCAAATCCTTTTATCATTTCCTAAGTAATTTCTACGACCTTCCTTTATTCGAAAGAGAATATGTAGAGAGTGTAGAAGAAG
>JBJFEV010000045.1:0-10695 GCA_051891155.1 Bacilli bacterium | reverse complement strand
GTAATTGTTGGACTGCTTGATATGCTGCTTTGGCAATAACACCTTGTTTAGTATTTTGTGTTCTGCCATCTAAGTAAGTTTGATATAAAGATGAATTTTGTGCACTTTGAGTTACAGGAATATATCCTGAAGCTTTTGCATAATCAATTTGTACTTCATCAGATAATAAGAATTTTGTAACTAACCATGAAGCTAATTCTTGATCAGCTGCTTTGTCAAACATACATAGAGATGGTCCTTGTGAGATAACAGCACTTGATCCGCCATCAGCAGAAGGAATCATAGCGATGCCTGTTTCAAATGAATCTGAATATTGATATTGAGCTCCACCTGTTGAACCGATACACATATAACATCTTGGATCTGTTTTTGATGAGAATAATGAAGAAGTATATGTTCCATATAATGTTTGAGTTGTATAGAAACCTTCATCATACATATTGGATAATGATTGAACAAATGATCTAGTACCTTCATTGTCAAATAAGAATTCACCTGCTGTATTTGTATAGTTGAAACCATATTGTTTTGCAAGTTCGATGAATAAGTTTGCTTCTGAGTCAATTCCAAGAGGAATACAGTTTTCATCAATTGCTAAGATGTCTTCGCATAATGCCCACATTTCACTCCAAGTAGTTGGAACTGCTAACTCATTTGCATCAAAGAAATCTTTATCATAATATAAAACTTCTGTTGATTTAGCAAATGGTAAAGCGTACATATGACCATCACCAAAAGCAGCACCTTCACCAAGGAATGCACCAGTGATATTTGAGCTATCAATACCAAATGTTGGGCTCTCAATAAATGAATCTAAATGTGTAACTACTTCTGCATTGTTATATAGAGCAATATGGTCTGGATAACAGAATGCTAAATCTGGATATCCATTTGTTGGAATTGCTGTAACAATAGCGTTACGTAATTCGGTATATCCTGAATATGTAATTAATTCTACTTCAACATTAGGATAATCTGGTAAGTATTTTCCATCAACTAAATGACTTGTAACAGTTGATTTTAATGTATCACCCATTGTTGACCAATATGATACTTTATAAGATTTTGAAGTATCAAATGTTGTTGGACAAGTTGAATTAGCTGTTGATGGATTTAATGTTACTTCACCTGTTGATGATGTTCCATCATCTTCTGGATTAGGATTAGCTACAACATTCCATCCTTCGACATCTATGCCAGAATTGGAAGTGTTATTTTTAGTACCACCACAGCTAGCTAAAGCTGTTGCAGTCAATAATAATGAAGCTAAAACTAAAGATCTCTTTTTCATTTTTATTTTTCTCCTTTTTTTCCTATCCTTTAATACCGCTTCTAGATACGCCTCTAATGATGTATTTTCTAAAGAATAAGAATACAAGGAATAGAGGAATAGAAACAATTGTACAAGCCGCCATTTGGATAGGATAATTTACGTTACCTGTTGAACTGACGCCTGTTTCACCTGATGCTGTAAAACTTGCATTTCTTAACCAAACAGAGATTAACCAATAATCTTTATTATGATTTACAAGTTGACACCATATATATGAGTTCCATGCACCCATCATTTTTAAAATAGTAATTGAAATAATTGAAGGAAGTGCTAAAGGAATCATAACCTTTAATAAGTATTTTAAATCGCTTGAACCGTCGACTTTTGCCGCATAATATAATTCATCCGGAATTTGTTTAAAGTTTTGACGTAATAAATAGATATAAAATACGGATACTAAGAATGGAACAATTAATACTTGATATGAATCGAGCCATCCAAAACTACTTACTGTAGCATAGTTTGTAATTGTAAATAATTCACCAGGAATCATCATTGTCGCAAGTAAAATTGAGAACAATGTTTCTCTTCCTTTGAATTTAAGTCTTGCAAATGCATAAGCAGCAAGAATAGTAATAACGATTGAAATAATCGTAGAAACAACACCGACACATAAAGTGTTAATTAATGCTCTCCAGAACCCAGTAACACTCACTGCATCTGCATAGTTGGTCCAAATAATTTTTTGAGGGAAGAATGTAGGGATTGCTCTTCTATATTCTTCTTCTGTTTTTAATGAAGAAATAATCATCCAATAAAATGGAAATAAGACAATTAATGCAAATACCACTAAAAATACATAAGTAACAACTTTAACAGTAATTGATACTGCTTTTTGTCTTCTTCTAAGAGTTTCAAGATCTGTATTGGAGACTGTTGATAATTTTTCTGCCATATTTTCTCCTCCTAATAATGAACTTTCTTAGAACTTACCCAGTTATTAAAGACAGTAAATACTAAAATAATTGCGAATAAGATCAATGCGCCTGCTGCCGCTCTACCATATTTAGCTAAACCAATTTGATCGTAAATATAACCAACAACGGTATTCATTTCAAATGTATTCAGTTGCTGACCAAAGATAGCGACGGAAGCGGTATATTCTTTAAATGATCCAATAAAGCCAGTAATTAATACATAGGCAAGCATTGGGCTTAACATTGGAACAGTAATTTTCGTAAATGTTCTAAATCTTGATGCGCAGTCAACCTTTGCCGCATCATAATATTGTTTGTTAACGCTTTGTAATGCACCAAGTAAAACAAGAATTTTAAATGGTAATGCGTTCCAAATAATATAGACGCAAAGAACAAACATCTTTGTAAAATAAGTAGATCTACTTCCACCTATTTTGCCAATGTTAATCCAGTTAATATTTACACCGAAAATTGAATTGATTACACCCGGTGTAGTAACTTTAGTTGGAGTACCAATCATTGTGAACATAATAGCAAATACCATACCAATCGCAATTGTGTTAGTAATATAAGGGACAAAGAATATAGTTTGCAATAATTTTTGAAATGGTTTAATTGAATTCAAAGCCACCGCTATTAACAAAGCAATAATTGTTGATAAAGGAACTGTAACAATAGTAACAATAATGGTGTTTTTTAAACATTGTAAGAATTGAGGATAATTGAACGCATCGACGAAATTTTGAATTCCTACTGAAAACTTTTGGTGGACTCCAAGAAGTGGATCATATCCATTTAAGAAAGCCATACCTAATGTTTTAAAGAATGGAAAGAAAGTAAATATCGCCATTAATATGAGTGTTGGTGCTAAAAATATCCAACCTCTCCATTGATGCTTACTTTCCATAATTATTCACCTTCGCCTTCTTGTGAAGATTGTTCGATTTCAGCATTTTCTGTTTTTTCTTCTACAACTGTTTCTTCTTCCTTTGTCTCTTTCTTTTTGAAGACATTAGTAACCTTCTTAACTAATTCTTTAGATTTATCAGCTACTTTTCCGAAGAAGTTTTTATTTCCATTTGGTTCTAATTGAATTTGTTCAACTGCATCCATGAATTCTGGTGCATCATATTCTTTATCTTCAGCAATTCTGATTTGTGTATCATAATTGAATAAGAATACTTTTGCAGGTTTTAATCTAAACTTAATATTTTTATGTCCTTTTGGATTAAATTCATCAACAGTTGCTCTAATTGTTGGTTTAATACATGAAGGGTGAGTAGAAATGATTGATCTTTCTCTTCCCATTACTTCATAATTTTCAAGTTTTAATGTTAACACGCCATTTCTTTGATCTGGAATAAATCCTTCTGGACGAATAGCAATATAAACTTTTTGATTTGGAAGTGTAGTATCCATAATCTTTTCTTCACCAATATAGACACCGCCATCTTTAATTTCACCTGTGAAAGTATTAATTGGTGGAGTACCTAAGAATTGAGCGACGAATAAATTATGTGGGTCATCATATATTTCTTGAGGTTTGCCCACTTGTTGAACTACGCCAAGTTTCATAACTACTAAAATGTCAGAAATTGACATTGCTTCTTCTTGGTCGTGAGTAACGAATACTGTTGTAACTCCAGTAGTTTGTTGGATTCTTCTAATCTCTTCTCTTGTTTGTAAACGAAGACGAGCATCTAAGTTTGACAAAGGTTCGTCAAGTAAGAGAACATCTGGTTGCTTTGCCAAAGCACGAGCGATAGCAACACGTTGTTGTTGACCACCTGATAATTCGCTAGGTTTACGATCTAACAAATTTTCAATTTGAACGATCTTAGCAACTTCTTCAGCGCGTACCATTCTTTCTTCTTTAGGCATGCCGATGTTTTCAAGTGGGAATAGGATGTTTTGTAATACAGTCATATGTGGATATAACGCGTAATTTTGGAAAACTAATCCAATTCCTCTTTTTTGTGGTTCTAAAGATGTGACATCTTTATCTCCAAAAATGATTTGACCTCTTGTTGGTGTAAGTAAACCGCTTAACATAAATAGTGTTGTTGATTTACCACATCCTGATGGTCCAAGAAGGCCAACTAATGTACCTGATGCGATGTCAATAGTAACATTATTGACCGCAACAACTTTTGAATTTGTCTTTTTATTATCAAATTCTTTAGTCAGTCCTTTTAAAACAATTTCCATTATTTTCCTCCCTAATTGTAATGTTTGCTTTGTACATTCCCTAAAATTCAAACAAGCAAAAAAGACGCAATTATTGCATCACTGAATATGAATTTTAAACTGCGAACTAATTGCATATATTTCTCCCTTACCTATTGAATAATCAATTGGGTAATTTAATTATAACTTTAGAAATGGATTTTGTAAAGATGGAATATCTACACGTATTTATATAATAAATACATATAGCGATTTTTACACGAAATTTACAGTATTTTCATCATTTCTTTATGTTTGTATATGTCTCATCTTTATAATATGGTTTATTTTTTTCATCTAAATATTGTTGTAATTCTTCTTTTGTTTTAAATGTGACTGATCCTTTATCATCAATAATATAGGTTAAAGCAAAATAATCATGTAAAGCTATTTTATTTGATGAAAAAACGACCATTCCAATAGTGATAAACAAAGGGATGAACATCAATATCATCGATAATCCAAGTTCCACTATCAATAAAGAAGCTTGACGAATAGCTAATTGTTTTTTACTACATAATATATTTTCTTTGGAATTTAAGACGCTTATACCTAAACATAACTTACCGAGAGTTTTTCCTCCTGGCAATATCCATACAGGTACGCAAAATAAAACGACGAAGCAAGATAAAAATAAAGAAATAAAAAATTCCAAATAATTATATAAATTCATCTTTTTAGCGTATGAATTTAATTCTTCATCTTGCTTAGCATATGTAACTGCTTTTTCATATTGCTCTTCATAAAAAGAATCTAATGAAGATTGTAAAACATCGTTTCTCTCATAAATAGCGGAGTCTTCTCCTCGATAGAATAACCCCGAATTTAAACGATCTTCATCATATTTTTCCCCAGGCTCTAAATCATTTATTCCTTGTAAATATGTATGATAGTAATATTCCAAATTATTAGCATAGTTTTCTTCGTCGATTAATTGATATGTCGTTCCGTCAATCACAAACAAATGTGTCGACGCTAATTTTTGATTATATTTTTCAGTTACTTCGCTCAAATCAGTACAATTATTCATTATTGGATCTAAAACAATTTTATATAACCCAACTATTAAAAATAGTACAAAAATAATATCAATCAAACTTGAACATATTCTTTTAAAAATGCCCACATAATTATATAATTTATCACTTTGTTCCATTATCCTTACTTCCTTTAATCAATTTATCTTTTGCTTTTTCATCTATTTCACCACTGCCTCTTGAAACCACCATACTTTGCACTAATAAATCATGAATAGTAAATCCTTTCTTAGTGAAAATACAAATAGCTAAAGATACCATAGCTAAAATTCCTAAAGATAAAAATTCTATAAATAAAACAAGAGTTCTTAATGTAAAGAAACCCTCTTTAATATTCTCTTGTGTAGCAATATTAATAATCTCAACACGCATAAGCTTTTTTCCAATTGTTTGCCCTTTTTTTAAGATTAACGGAATAAAATAAAGAAATAAAATACAAGGAACTACGACTGAACTGATAAGTGAAGAGCTTATATATGAACTCGTTTCATTTCTTAATTGTTTATATTCAATATCATTACATAGAACATCATAATATGCTATTTTCATTTCGTTAGCTAAAAAGGAGTTATAAGCTTCTACATCATACCCATCAATTAAAGTATATTCATTGCTATCAGTATCAAAATAAAATAATACACGTTGATATTCTTCTTTTCCTTTATGTGCTTGATAGGTAGAATCATCACCTTCGTACCATATGTAAAAATTTTTTATTGCTTCATCTCTTTCGTTTCCCACGACAAATTCAAGTGAGCCATCTTCTTTTTGTCTAAATAAATGGCATTCAAGTCCAATATTAATTTGCTTTTGATAAGCCTTTTTATAAGCTGATGAATTCATAACTGTCAAATCAAAAATAGTTATCATCAATATGAAAGCTAAACCAATACATAAAGCATCAATTAAAAAAGCACATACCCTCTTAAAAAACACTTCTTTACCACATTTGTAATTCATTTATTTATTCCTTTCAAATACATAATTATTTGATTATTTTTCCTCAATATTTTCGCTATTTTGAACAACTTCATTATTTGAAGAATAATCGATTTCTATACGATCAGAAATCGAAGAGTTATAATTTATAGAAGAATCCACTATTATTGTTTTTGACAACACATCAGAGATTGATGTTTTATTTTTCGATAATAACATCATCAAAAAAGAAATAATTACTGGGATAAGCATCGCTACAAAAGATCCAATTAATTCTATAAAGAGAAACACGCAAAAGCGAATAATTATTTGGGTTTTTTGAGGTTCTGGTTGTTTTTCTATTGAAATTGCTTTTAAAGAGAAAATTCTCATGCCTAAAGTCTCTCCATACTTTCCTAAAATAGAAGGAAGGAAAATGACTAACATTGCAGAAGGTATAATGCTTACTAAAACAATAGCTATATTATAGTTATTAATTTTATTAGATAATTGTTTTACTTCTGGAAGTTGCGCTAAAACATTTGTAATAGTGTCATTTGTAACTTGTTGATACCAGGAATTTAATTCTTCACTTGTTCCTATTTCGACGTATTTTCCATTTTCTTCATCATATTTAAATAAAGTAGTTTGTTCTTCTTTCAAATTATAATAATTATTAATATCATCATAATTTGTATAAAAATATGTTAAATGTTCATCATAGGAAGAAGAAACAACCCTTAACATATTAGTACTTTCATCTTTAACATATAAAGAAGAATCCACTAAAAGATTCATATAATCTTCATTTACTTTATCATACGTTGTTGTCGCCGAGAATATAGGCCCAACAATAAAAGCAAATGCAATAAAAAATGTTAATAATAAAATAAAAATATCGATAGTGGTTGCAATGATTCTTTTAAGAATACCAGCTTTTTTAAATTCAACTTTCTTCATATTTTCTCTCCCTAGGATATGATTTGATTATATGATAAAAAATATAAATATTCAATGTAAAAAAAAGACCAATGCTTTGCATTGATCTTTAATTTCATTTCAATAAAACTATTTAATGATTTCTGTAACGTTACCAGCACCAACAGTACGGCCACCTTCACGAATTGAGAATTTTGTTCCTTTTTCAATTGCAACTGGGTGGATTAATTCAACTGTTAAGTTAACGTTATCACCTGGCATAACCATTTCAACACCTTCTGGAAGTGTGATAACACCAGTAATATCAGTTGTACGGAAATAGAATTGTGGTCTGTAGTTTGTTAAGAATGCTGTGTGACGGCCACCTTCTTCTTTTGTTAATACGTAAACTGAAGCTGTGAATTTTGTATGTGGAGTAACTGTTCCTGGTTTTGCTAATACTTGACCACGAACTACTTCATCACGGTTAACGCCTCTTAATAAGATACCAGCGTTGTCGCCTGCTTCTGCGAAATCAAGTGTTTTTCTGAACATTTCAATACCAGTAACAACTGATTTCTTTGTTTCTTTGATACCAACGATTTCAACTTCGTCGCCCATTTTTAATGTACCACGTTCAACTCTACCAGTAACAACAGTACCACGACCTGTAATTGTTAAAACGTCTTCAATTGCAAGTAAGAATGGTTTATCTGTATCTCTTGTTGGAGCAGGAATATATGAATCACATGCATCCATTAATTCCATGATAGCTTTTTGAGCTTCAACATCACCATCTAATGCTAATCTAGCTGAGCCACGGATAATTGGAGTATCATCTCCTGGGAAACCATATGATGATAATACATCACGAACATCCATTTCAACTAAATCGATTAATTCTGGATCGTCAACTAAGTCAACTTTATTTAAGAATACAACGATGTATGGAACACCAACTTGTCTAGCAAGTAAGATGTGTTCTCTTGTTTGTGGCATAACGCCATCTGTTGCAGCAACAACAAGGATAGCACCATCCATTTGAGCAGCACCAGTGATCATGTTTTTAACATAGTCAGCGTGGCCTGGACAGTCAACGTGAGCATAGTGTCTTGTTGCTGTTTGGTATTCAATGTGAGCTGTATTAATTGTAATACCACGTGCTTTTTCTTCTGGAGCAGCATCGATTTGATCGTATGCTTTCTTTTCTGATAAGCCTTTAGCAGCTAATACTGTTGTGATAGCAGCTGTTAATGTTGTTTTTCCGTGGTCAACGTGACCGATAGTACCAATATTAACGTGAGTTTTGCTTCTATCGAATTTTTCTTTTGCCATTTTGTGAATTCCTCCTAATAATTATTTTGAATTTCAACGTATTCATAATATAGCATTTTTTATTTAAAATCAACAATCAAAAGACTATTGTTTTTAATTCATTAGAAATTATTTTTTATTTTGCTGATTTCTTAATAATTTCGTCAGCAACGAATCTTGGACATTCTTCATAGTGGTCCATTTCCATTGTATAGTTTGCACGACCTTTTGTCATAGAACGTAAGTCAGTAACATAACCAAACATTGTAGCAAGTGGAACCATTGCATCAAGAATTGTCGCATTACCTCTTTCAGATTGGCCAGTAATTTCGCCTCTTCTTTGAGAGATATCACCCATAACATCACCTAAATATTCAGATGGAGTAGTAACTTCAACTTTCATAATAGGTTCTAGAATAACTGGGCTACATTTCTTTGCAGCTTCTTTTAATGCTAAGGAAGCAGCAACTTTATAAGCAGCTTCTGATGAGTCAACATCGTGGTAAGAACCATCAAATAATGTTGCTTTAATATCAATAATTGGGAAGCCAGCTTGTAAACCTCTGTCTAAGTTTTCTTTTAAACCTTCCATTGTTGGTTTGATGTATTCTCTTGGAACTGCACCACCAACGATAGCGTCTACGAATTCAAATCCTTTACCTGGGTTTGGTTCAAATTTAATCCAAACGTGACCATATTGACCATGACCACCTGATTGTTTAACGTATCTACCTTCACAATCAGCTGTCTTACGAATTGTTTCTCTATAAGCAACTTGTGGAGCACCGACGTTAACTTCAACCTTGAATTCATCTTTTAATCTTGTAACCATAACATCTAAGTGTAATTCACCAACACCAGCGATAATGTTTTGGCCAGTTTCTTTATTTGTTGTGAATTTGAATGTTGGGTCTTCTTCAGCTAACTTAAGTAAACCGATTGTCATCTTTTCTTGGTCAGCTTTTGTTTTTGGTTCAATAGCTTCTGAAATAACTGGTTCAGAGAAGCTGATTGATTCAAGAACTAATTCGTGATTTTCATCGCAAAGTGTATCACCAGTTGTTGTGGATTTTAATCCAACAGCAGCACCGATATCACCTGCATTGACTTCTTCAACTTCTTCTCTCTTATTTGAGTTCATAATAACTAAACGAGAGAATCTTTCTTTAACTCCTTTTGTTGAGTTATAAACATATGAGCCAGATTTTGCTGTACCTGAATAAACACGAATAAATGCTAATTTACCAATGAATGGGTCAGTCATAATCTTGAAAGCTAATGCTGCAAGAGGAGCATCATCTTTAGGTTCGCAAACTACTTCATCACCAACATCGTTATGTCCTACTGTATGAGGAATATCAACTGGTGAAGGTAAGTATTCACAAATTGCATCAAGTAAAGGTTGAATACCTTTATTCTTATATGCAGATCCGCAAAGAACTGGGAAGAATGTAGCGGTTAAAACAGCTTTACGAATAACATTCTTTATTTCATCGATAGTAGGTTCTTCACCTTCTAACACTTTCATCATGAAGTCATCATCATATGCTGCTAATTTTTCTAATAATTCGAATCTTAATTCTTCACATCTATCTTTGTATTCTTCTGGAACTGGAACTTCTTCTGGGTGTTCACCTTTAACATCTGAATAGACATATGCTTTTCTTTCGATTAAATCGATAACACCTTTTAATTGTGATTCAAGACCAATTGGATATTGAATAGGAGCAGCATTTGCGCCTAATTTTTGTCCGATTGATTTGAAAGACATTTCAAAATCAGCACCAATTGCATCTAATTTATTAACGAAAACAATTCGAGGAACATTGTATTTTGTACCTTGTCTCCAAACTGTTTCAGTTTGTGGTTCAACACCATTCTTACCATCAAGAACAGTAACAGCACCATCTAAAACACGAAGTGAACGTTCAACTTCAGCAGTAAAGTCAACGTGGCCTGGAGTATCGATTAAGTTAATTCTGTGACCTTTCCAGAAACAAGTAGTAGCAGCAGAAGTAATTGTAATACCTCT
>JBJFEV010000044.1:0-10870 GCA_051891155.1 Bacilli bacterium | reverse complement strand
GAGGTAACGCATGGAGTTTTCGGGCTTGTTCCACGGTCCGCCCGCCTGGCTCCACTGTACAAGCTAATCCTACTTTAGAGAAAGTTAAAGAAGGAATCCGCCTTGCTAGAGATAATAATGTAGAATTAGTTTTAGCGATTGGAGGAGGATCAGTTCTTGATTCATCTAAGTTGATTGCCCATGGATTTTATTATGACGGAAATCCTTATGATATTTCCTTAAAGAAATATGTTTCTACGAAAGCATTACCAGTTATTACGATGATTACTATTGCCGCAGCAGGCAGTGAAATGTCATCTTCATGCGTTATCTCAGATGAAGAGAATCATTTAAAAAGAGGATTTAATTCAGAATTAAATCGTCCTTTAGCGTCTATTGAAAATCCTGAATTAACTTACTCAGTTCCATTAAATCAATTAGGTTATGGTGTGGTTGATATTATTTCTCATTCCTTAGAAAGATATTTTAATAAATCCGATGATATTGAATTTGCTGACTATATCGCGGAAGCTATTATCAAAGCAACCATTGATTCTGGCATTGCCCTTATTTCTAATCCTTTATCTTACAGTGCGCGCGCTACAATGATGCTTGCCTCCTCATATTCTCATAATGGCTTAACTTCTTTAGGTAAAGATGCATTTATGCCAATTCACCAATTAGAACACGAACTATCAGGATTATATCCTTCTATCGCTCATGGACAAGGGTTAGCTATACTTATTCCGGCATGGATGAAAGTTGTATCACCTCTTGATAAAGAAAAGTTTATTAAGTTTGCAAAAAATGTTATGATGATATGTGTTTATGAGAATGATGAAGATTTGATTCAAAAGGGAATTGAAAAATTAGAAAATATTTTCCAAAAATTTTCTATGCCATCTTCTTTACAAGAAGTCGGTGTTAAAGAAGAAGATTTAGAAATTATGGCTGACAAACTCACAAACTACGGTAGTAAAGTATTTCCAAGTAATATTCCTTTGACTAAGGAATTATCGCTTAATATTTATCGGGTCGCTTTCAAGGAGGGAAAATAATGGATTCCAAAAATGAAAATAAAGATACAAATAGCATGCCTAAACCACTTTTTAATGCTTCTTGGATTCTATTTATCGCATTAATTGGTATAGGATGGCTTTTGAATTACGAATTATTTAATGTATTTAGCATAAGAGAATATTTAACAGTAAATCTATATGTATATATTGTACTAGCTTTAGTATTAGGATATATCGTTTCAGTTATTGTATATGGATTATCTAAATTAATAGGTGGAAAAATATTGAAAGCTAAATTGATTTACGCTTCATTTTTCTTTATTAAATTGAGAAATATTGATGATAAGATCAAAGTATCTTTTGGAATATTTATTGATGGTATTGGAACAGAGGTAAGAATGTTACCAACTAATGAATCAACATTTAAGTGGAAAAGATATTTTAAATCAGGCACTATTGGTTCAATAATTTATGCTGCGATAATGGTTGTTTCATTATTCGTTGTTAATTTTTTTGATAAACAAATCGCATATTTCTTATTAATTATGGTTCTATTTGTCCCATTTATTATCACTGCAATGACAATGCCTTATCGCACGGAATCATTTTCTGATGGATTTGTTTCTCATCATATTAAAGATGAAAAAGTTAGAAAAATATATTACACTACTTTACAAAACGAATTAAATATTTATTCCGCAAAATGTGATTTAATTTATGTGGATTTACCAAATGATGAATTTGATCCTCTTGCAATTCATGCATATATGTACAATTATTACTATCTATTAGATAAGGAAGATTATTATCTTTTAAAAAAGACATGCGATCAAATTGTTAGAAAAGAAAAATATTTTGTTGATAGAAGCGTTATTTCTTTAGGATATATCGGTAAGTTCTATTTGATGAGTAAAGAAGCAAGTAATGATGCTTTAACTGATTATTATTGGTCGTTAGAATCTAATGTGCGTCGCATTCTTCAATATCGCTCTTCTTTAGATTCCATGAAAACCGCTTTATACATTTCTTCATTCCTTGATATAGCGTGGGAAGAATATGCATCTATTAAACGCTCTTACGAAAACAATATTAAAACATATCCATATCAAGGCAGAGTCGAAAAAGAAAAGAAATTGATCGATGAATTAATTCTTAAAATTGAAGAAAAGAATCCAGAATGGAAAGATGAATAAATCATAAATATCACCAATATAATGAATTAGAAAATCTCATACAAGCAGTATGGGATTTTTTTTAAGGGTGAAGATATGATTAAAGGACTAAGTAATGAGGAAGCAAATACAAAATTAAAAAAAGAAGGGAAAAATATTTTAAAAGAAGATAAGAAACAAAATATTTTTATTATCTTTTTTAGAGGACTTTTATCTCCTAGTATTATTCTTTTATGTATAGCTTCAATTCTTTCTTTTTTTATAAAGGAATATGTCGATGGGTGCATAATATTATTTGTTATATTGCTGAATACTTTCATTGCTACTTTTGAGGAATTTAAGGCTTCTAAAGCAATCGATTCATTAAAGAAGATGTCCTCTTCTTATTCCTTAGTTAGAAGAAGTGGAAATGTGATAAGAATTCCTTCTTACGATATAGTTGTTGGTGATGCTATTATCCTTCAAGAAGGTGATGTTATTCCAGCTGATATGATATTAAAAGAAAGTTTATCATTACAAGTTGATGAATCGTTACTAAGTGGAGAATCTTTACCTATATATAAGAATAATGAAGATACGTTGTATGCTTCCTCTTTTGTCATAAGTGGAAAAGGGGAAGGGTATGCAGTTAAATGTGGTATGAATACAGAGATAGGGAAAATTGCTTCATCGTTAAAAGAAAAAGAAAACGAGAATTCACCTTTGCAAAATAAATTGAATCATATCAGTAAAGTTTTAAGTTTCAGCGTCGTTTCTATCATGTTGTTTCTTTTCTTTTTTCTTTTAGCAAAAGGGAATGATTTCTTTGCTGTTTTAGTTCTCTCTATCTCTATCGCGGTCGCAATTATTCCGGAAGGATTAGACTCAGTAGTAACGATTGTTCTTGCTTTATCTATTAATAAATTAAGCAAAAAGAAAGTGATAGTTAGGAAACTAAAAGCTATTGAAACATTAGGAAACGTAGAAATTTTATGTAGTGATAAAACGGGAACAATTACTAGGAATGAATTAAAGGTAAAAGATATATGTTATTGTAAAAATGAAGAGTCTTTATTGCTCGATGCGATGAGATATACAAATTCCTTAGTAAATGAAGATGGTGATCCTTTAGAAAAAGCGGTATATAGTTACGCTAAAGAGAAAAGTAATTCTTCATTTGAACTTGTAAGTAGTATTCCTTTTACTAGTGAAAGAAAAATGATGTCAGTAATTGGATTATATCAAGATAAAACTACTTTGTTTACCAAGGGAGCGGAAGAAGAAATAATAAAAAAATGCAATTCTATTTTATATAAAAATAAGATTGTTCCTCTCGATGACAAAATGAAAAAATATATAGAAAAACAAGTTGATAAAATGACTTCTATTGCATTGCGAGTTATCGCATATGCTTATTCTTTCTCTTCAGTAAGCGAGAATGAATTAACTTTTCTAGGTTTAGTCGGCTTGGCTGATTCACCAAGAAGAGGAGTAAAAGAGGAAATTAATAAATTAAAAAATGCGGGTATCAAAGTGATTATGATTACTGGGGATAATATTGACACTGCATTTCAAATAGGAAAAGAAGTAGGGATTTGTTCTTCTAAAGAAGAGTGTTTATTAGGAGAAGAAATAAATACAAAAGAAAATTTGGATAGATATTCGGTGTTTGCTCGTGTGTCTCCTTTCCATAAAGTAGATATTGTTTCATATTATAAAGAAAAAGGTAAAGTTGTAGCGATGACTGGAGATGGTGTTAATGATTCTCTCTCTTTAAAGAAAGCTGATGTATCAATTGCAATGGGGAAAAGAGGAAGTGAAGTAGCTAAATCTGTTTCTTCTTTAGTAATTAAAGATGATAATTTTTTAACGATATCTCTTGGAATCAAAGAAGGAAGAAAAATATATGTAAATATTAAGAAGTCGATTTTATTTCTTTTATCTAGTAATTTAGGAGAAATATTAGTTATGCTTTGCTTCATTCTATTAGGACTACCGCTTCCTTTATTATCACTCCATATTCTCTGGGTAAATTTAATTTCTGATTCACTTCCTTCCATCGCATTGGGATTAGATGAGGAATATGATGATCTGATGAATGATCCTCCACGAGGCCATAATGGTAGTTTCTTCGATAAAAAAGGAATTTTAACGATCTCTTTATATGGTGGATTAATTTTCCTATTAACACTTCTTGGATTCTTTATCTCCCCTCTCCAAACTTGTATAGCACAGGGATATGATCTTTCTATAAAAAATATTTTATATGTTTTAGAGTTTGATTCTGTTCTTTTAAAAAGTAGAACAATTGCATTTTCTACATTATGCATAAGCCAATTATTCCACATGTTTGGAATGAGTAGCTCAACTCACTCATTAATTTCTATTTTAAAAAAGAAAAACTATATTATGATCCTATCTTTTTTAGGTGGGTTAGTTTTGCAATTAGGAATTATCGAAATAGATTTATTTAGAAATTTCTTTCATTTAAGCGATTTATCGTTCAAAGAATGGATATGTGTTTTTCTTCTTTCCATTGAGCCTTTAGTGGTACATGAAGTCATCGCTAAAAAATAGATAAAAAATCAACTATCTTTACTTATTATTAATATTTTTTTATAATAGAAAAGACGACAAAGTCAGGGAGTTATACTATGAAAGAAATATCGTTAGTTGTACCGATGTATAACGAAGAAGAAATGATACCTTTATTTTTTGAAGAAGTTAATAAAGTGTTGAATGAATTAGTCGATTATAAATTTGAAATTGTATGTGTTAATGATGGAAGCAAAGATAAAACACTTTCATTGCTTAAGGAAATAAGAAAACAACAAACCAACATTCATATTGTTTCTTTTTCAAGAAATTTTGGACATGAATCCGCGGTTGCTGCAGGTATAAAATCAGCTCGTGGTGATGCGCTTATTGTCATGGATGCGGACTTACAAGATCCTCCTAAACTAATTCCAGAATTAATTAAGAAATGGGAGGAAGGATATCAAGTTGTAAACGCTAAAAGAGTAGATAGGAAAAAAGATTCTTGGATGAAGCGAAATACCGCTTCGGCATTTTATAAAGTTATTTCTAAATTAAGCGGAAAAACTAAGATACCGGAAAATGTTGGAAACTATCGTCTATTAGATAGAGTAGTCGCTGATCAAGTTAATTTGTTGAAAGAAAAGAATAGAGTTTTTCGCGTGATGGTTCCTTATATAGGATATAAAGTAATCGATGTGGAATTTAAGCGTGAAGAACGACCAAAAGGTAAAACGCACTATAACTATAAATCTATGTTCACTTTAGCGGGTAATTCTATTACTTCCGCTTCAATCGTTCCTTTAAAATGGTCTTTTAAACTTGGTATATTTTTATCTTGTTTATTCTTTTTATTAACCGTTGCCGATATTACACTATGGATTATTAATCATTTTGTGGATTGGCCTTTAAACGAACTTCCATATGGCACAATGGCTATTATTTTTTGCATGTTTTTATGCCTTGGTATTTTGTTATTCTTTATCGGTATTCTCTGTGAATATGTAGGTCGAATTATGATTGAAACTCAAGATAGACCTATTTATTACATAGATGAAAATATCGAAGCGGATTGACACTTATAAAATGATTTTTATCTTTAGGTAGGGTAAAAGTCATTTTTTTACTTTGTGAAATGGAAGCGCTTTAATAACGTTTATGCCAAAAATGGTTTAAATGGTGAAAAAAGATTATTTTTAATAAATTGGTAGTTCACAAATTTGTTTTTTTTGGCTATACTTTAGATAGGCTCAATGGGTCTTTTTCGACTATCCAATTTTACAAATTGTTAAATGATATGTGGGATATATTGTAAGGGGGAAAGGATAATGCGCACAAAATTACGCAGTAAAAAAGGTGTTACATTAACAGAAGTAATTATTACTCTGGTTGTGTCTAGCATTTTCTTTGTTATGGTCGGTTCGATTATCGTGGCGTATAGAAATGTTACTAATACAGCGATTAATACAACATCGGCGACATCCGCGGCTACACTAGTTGGTAACTCTTTTGAAAAGATGACAAATTTCTGCAATAGTAGTGAAGATAATCATTTATACTATAAGAGAAATGCAGATAACACATTTGTTTTCTATGTTTATCAAGGTGATGGTACTCCAACTATGGATGAATTAAATAACAATCCAAAATATAGAATAATGGAATATACTACTAGTACTTTGTATTATACAAATTCAGTTACCGGTCTAGAAATAAAAGTTGATACTAATAATTTAAGTGGAATTAGATATAGAGTAACAAATGGTCAGATCTTAAAAATTAGTATTTTAGATTCAGAAGAATATTTGATTATGGAAAGAACTTACCGATTATACGGTTCAGTTCAAATGGTTACTGGCGAATAAGGCTAGGGAAGGAAGATAATAATATGAAAATCATCGTTACAACAATCACTTCAACAACAGATGGCGTTAGACTTAATTTTGCTTGTTTGTTAAATGGTAAAATTAAATCAAGAGTTGCTCACTCAATGTCATTAAAAGACTATTCTGTAGAACGTGTAATTTCAGATGCAAAGAGAATCTCTCAAACATTAAAGACTGCTGATTTTAAATCTGCACCAATCTATGTTTCATTAGCGATTCCTCAAATTTTCCAAGAAGTAGTTTCTTTACCAAAATTATCAAAGAAAGAAGCTGATAAATCATTAAAGATTGAAATGGAAAAATTGTATCCAGGATGGAGAGATAGATTCGTATATCTATATACAGAAAAGAAAAATAAGAGCAATATGGATTATTTCTTTACTTTATTAGATAAAACATATTTCCAAAGAATGATGTCAATATTCAAACCTTTAGGTCACCATATCGCAAAGGTAGGTTGGACAAAACAAACTTTAGGAAAATATATTGCTCGTACTAGAGTATATGGATCATCCAACTCAGGCTTATATCTTGATATTGGTAACTTCGATACAATCATTGGTATCGTTGCTGGAGCGGAATTTAAATCATTCTTTACCGTTGCAGTTGGTGTTTATGACATCAACCAAAGATTATCAGAACTAGAGAAAGTTAACTTTGATGTCATTTTAACTTCTAAAGAAAAAGGTATGAAATACAAGAAGATGAACGAAGCACTAGAATATGCGTTAACCGAAGTAGTTGTTAGAGTTAAATGCTTAGTTCATGCTCACCCAGAACTTGAAACATCAAAGATTTATATCCATACCGATGATGTTTACTGCACAGAAGATTACTACAAATTCTTCAAACGTTATTTGCAAGGTACATTCTTAATTCCAAGTGATAAATTGATGTTGACAAAAGATGTTACTACATTATCAGCATTATTACTTGAAGAAACTAAATCAAATTACATCTTTAATCCAAAAGTAAAATAACAATTATTTAAATTTATAGAAAGGAGGAAAGCAAATGAAGAAAAACAATAAAAAAGGCTTCACGTTGTTAGAAGTGCTAGTATCTATTATTATTATAGGTATAGTTTTAACATGTGTTGTCATCTTAACTAATGCATCAACAGAAGCTTCCTCTAAAAGTAGACTTAACAATAATATTTCCTTTAAGATAGAAGGATTACTCGATGAATTTTCAGTAGATCCTACATCTGTTAGTCAAGGAAGATTATATTATGATGAATTATTTACTACGAATACGAATGAAAACACTGATTATTATATTGAGATTCAAATAGATACTTCTTCTAAATCTCATTATGATGTATATACAATTTCGATGGTTCCTTATGTGGAAAATGAAAAATACGTCTTATTTGGATATGAAAGTTTCCAAAGAACAGTAAGAATTGAGAGGTAAAAGTTATGCTTAAGAAATTAAAGTCTAAAAAAGGCATGACAATGTCTCTATCAATTGTTCTTGCTGTAGTTATTACCGCGGTTTCCTTATCAGTAAGTGCATTAGTTGCAACAGTATCAATCAATCAAGTAAATACCGCGAAAGCTAAATATGAAACACTTGTTTTAGAAAATAAGCTATATGATTTCATGAACGATTTCTATGAAAACAAGAACAATTTTCAAAACAAAGTTTTATATGAAAAATCACCAAAACCGGAATTATTAAATGAAGATAATTTCCGTTATAAGGATGATATAGCTTATATCTATTATGAAGATTCGACTTCTAAAGGCTATATCATAGCATCCGATTTTATATCCGATGAAAATTTCGAATATAAAGTGGACTTGTACATTGCTACTTGTGATGATTTCAAATATGGACAAATCGGAGTGGATTGTGTTAAATATCGTGTCATATTTGGAGACTATGCTTACACGATTAAATCTTCGGAGAACCTAAAATGGGAATTCGACATGTTCTAATCTATTTAGTAAGCAATCTAGAAGCTCTAGAAATCACTTTAGAAGTAATAAAGTGGATTATAGTAGCAATTGTAGGACTCTGCATTGGCAGTTTCCTGAATGTTGTTATCTATCGTTTGCCCAATGGAATTAATCTAGCAAAGCCAAGGTCGTTTTGTCCGACATGTAATCATAAACTTGCATGGTACGACAATATTCCGGTGTTTGCTTGGATATTCTTAAGAGGTAAGTGTAGATATTGTGGTACTAAGATATCACCAAGGTATATGGTAGTAGAATTACTTACTATGGGACTTTGGCTCTTAACTTATTACTACTTTGGCCGTTATAACATTTCCATATGTATAATGGCGTTTATAGTTATCAGTTGCTTCATAGCGATCTTCTTTATAGATGCTAAGCACTACATTATTCCTGATTCATTGGTATTGATTATTGGTGGATGTGGATTAATTTCAGTGATTATGAGCGCGATAGCAGAAACAGGTGTTCTTCCTCCTGAATGGTCCTTCAATATATACTTTAACAGTATTTGTATTGGTTGGGCTGAACGTTTAATCGGGTTTGGAATATCTGTTGCCATCTATTTGATAGTTTCTCTTATTGAAAAATTATTAAATAGAGAAATTATTGGTGGAGGGGATTTAAAACTCTTCGCTGCAGTATCCTTATTTTTAGGAGCAAGACTACTACTTCTTGGTATTTTCTTTGGAGCGGTCTTTGCATTACTTGTTGAATTACCATTCGCAAGATTATTAAAAAGAAATACAGATGAAGAAGGTGGAGGAGCTATTCTTCCATTTGGCCCATACTTAACTTTGGGCTTTACAGTAGCCTTATTTTATGGGTTACCATTGATAAACTTATACTTAGGTTTATTTTCAATTTAAGAAATTAGGTGAGAAACAATGAATAAGTACAAATTTAAAGCAAAGGATATTAATAACAAGATCACAAGAGGTGTTTTCTACGCTAAAGATCCAGATGATTTACGTGATATTGTTTCTAGTATGAACTATTACTTAATTTCATATCGTAAAATTACAGAGTCAAGTTCTCTTTTCTCTTTCATGGAAAAGATTAAAGTAGATGACTTAACAATGTTCTGTAGACAATTTGCAATCATGGTTACAGCTGGTATTCAAATTGTTAATGCGATTGAAATTTTAATCGATAATACTAGAAATCAAAAACTTAAATCTATTTTAGATGTAGTTCACTCTGATATTTTGAAGGGTCAAAAACTTTCCGACTCATTTGCTAAATATCCAAAAACATTCCCAACGTTCTTTAGAAACATGGTTGCTATTGGTGAATTATCAGGTAAATTAGATATCATTTTGCAAAGATTAGCAGACTACTATGAAAAGGATGCAAGAACGAAAAAGAAAGTTAAAGGCGCTCTTAAGTATCCACTATTCTTAGTTGCTATGGCTATTGGTGTTCTTGTATTAATCTGTGTGGTTGTTATGCCAATGTTCCAAGGAATCTTTGATCAACTGGGATCAGATAACCTGCCGGCGATTACTAAGGCCTTGCAGGCATTCTCGAACTTTTTAACAACTCAATATTTATACATTTTTGCTGTTCTTGCACTTGTAATATTATTATGGATCTTATTAGGAAGATTTGAAAAAGTTAAAAGAGCTAAAGATAAGTTCAAATTAACAGCACCAATTATCTCCGGTGTTACAATTGCTTCCGCTACTTCTAGATTTACTTCCGGTTTCTCAACATTATTATCTTCATCAATTCCTGTTGTAGATGCTATTGGTACTATGGGTAAATTGATGGATAACAAAATTCTTGAAGAACGTTTAGGTATCGTTACTTCAGAAATTAAACGTGGTCAAGGAATTTCTAAATCAATCGAAACAATTAATACATTCCCAACAATGTTGACTGAAATGATTTCAATTGGTGAACAAACTGGTCAATTAGAAGAGGTTCTTGATCGTGTATGCTCATATTATGAAGAGCAAGTTGATACCGCGATTAAACAAATGACTGGTATGATTGAACCAGTTATGATTATGGTTATCGCAGTTATTGTTGTCGTAATCATTTTAGCGGTATTTATGCCAATGTTAAGCTTAATGACTGCTGTTGAACAATCAGGTTCTACAACATATTAATGGGAGGGAAAAGTTTATGAAAATTATTAATGAAGAAATTATTAAATTAATTCTTGCTAGAAAATATGTTGACGTAGGAGCTCTACGTAAAGCAGTAGAAGAATGTGAAGACACTAAAATTCGTATTGAAAATTATTTAGTTGATCTTAAATTATTAAAAGAAGAAAATAGAGCCATGGTTATGGCTGAATATGCTAAGATGTCTTATTTAGATATCGAAGG
>JBJFEV010000043.1:0-11077 GCA_051891155.1 Bacilli bacterium | reverse complement strand
CACCGATATCTGTAGATAATTCACCACTTTCAGCATTGAATGATGATTTAACCATACCAACACCAGTTCTAACAGTAACTTTTTCAACTACTTCACTTGTTGCTGGAGCTTCACTTGATGTTGGAGTTTGTGTGCTAGTATCTGTTTTGCTTCCACCACATGATGCAAGAACACCAGAAAGTGCTAAAGCTGAAATAACTAATAGTTTAGATTTTTTCATTTTTTGGGCCTCCTTAACTAATCAATATACCCTATAAGTATAATATCAATATTATTCGCGACTTGCAAATAAAAATACCTGCACGACATCTACATATCTTACTTTTTAAAAGATAAGTAACAATTTTGCAATAATAATGTATTTATCATCAATAATATTTTGTCCAGAATGATATTTTTTATCATTAAAAATAAATATTTATTTTTAAAAATATCCGCTTAAAAAATTGATTTTCTTTATAGGGTAAAAAATTTTATCTAGTCTTAACATCATTTACTAAATTTGTTACTTTCGTCAAATATTCTTTATCAAAATTTGTCAATGGAATTCCTTGGTATGGTTTTTCCCAATCTTCTTGTGGTAAAGGATAATATTTTTCCATCGCTAGTGCCCAATTCACATCCGCTTGATCAGAAGATTCTTTTAAAGATAATATTTTATTATAGCTTTCTTTTAATGGAGTGCAATATCCCACGACTGACGCATTAGCAAAAGCATTATCCGCATCTAAAAAGTAATTCATAAATTCATAAGCTAAATCTACGTGTCTTGCATTCTTGGTCAAGACAAATGAATCCATAAAAGCAATCGTATTTTGAGGAATATATATATCATACGGAACTTCTTCTGTTCCTTCTTGATAATACATATCCAGGAAATCACCTGTGTACATAAAAGCAATATCCAAATCTCCCTTTTGAACTTGTTTCTTTAATTCATCAGTACCCCATTGATCAAACTTGGCTGCTTTCAAATCTTTTTTTACTATTTCTAAATATTCATCACCCTCTAAATTTGGTGATAAATTATTATGAAACATACTAGCCGCATACGAATCTCTTGGCACATTGTACATGCCAGTTTTAGCTCCATTTGGAAGAAGATCTTTATTGAATAACGCATCCCAACCATAAGTTAAAACGGCTTCTTCTATGCCGGCTTTACGTTTATTGTACATCAAGCCGAATGTGCCCCAAAAATATGGCACTTGATAAGAAGCATACTCTTCAAATCCAAAATTCGAACAAAACTCATTTTCTATTCCGTATACTCCCGGAAGAAACATTCCATCATAATAAGAAGATAAACGCGAATAATCTATCTTTTGAAGAAGATTACTTTCATACATCTTTTTTACCATATAGTCAGATGGAACTACTAAATCATAAACAGTAGTTCCCGATTTTACTTTTGAGTAAAATAGTTCATTAGAATCAGCAATAGATATTATTACTTGACATGAATATTCTTTTTCAAAAGCCCGGACTAAATCATCATTAATATATTCGCCCCAGTTAAGAATTAAAAGTTTATCTGTTGATGAACAAGAAGTTGTAAGGCAAGGAACCCCTAGTAAAAGAAAGAGGGATAAAACTAATCTACTTTTTCTTAGCATGTTTTTTCTCCTTTCTTCCAAGGAAATTCATAAGTAATATCGCCCCTATAGAACATAATGTAAATAAGGTTGAAAAAGCGTAAACTGAAGGAGATAAACTCTTTCTTCCAATAGAAGAATAAATCCAAATTGATAAAGTATCAAATCCGTTTCCTGTCGTATAATAAGATATAACAAAATCATCAAAGCTCATAGTGAAAGCTAAGATAAGTCCAGAGAATATACCAGCTTTAATCGCAGGAATTATTACTAAAAATAATGATTTATAAGGCTTAACTCCTAAATCAATCGCCGCATCAAACATATTTTTATCAAGTTCTTTAATTTTAGGAAGAACTGATAAAATGACATATGGTAAAGTAAAATACATATGTGCAAGAAGAAGAGTCTTCCAACCAAAGAAATAAGGAAATATCTTTATAACTAAAGAAAAGATGAGCATTAAACCAATACCGGTGACAATATCAGCATTGAGAAGAGGGATATTATTTAAAACAAGAAGTAATCGTTGTGACTTTTTACTTAATGAAAAGATACCCACTGCAATAAGTGTTCCAAGAACTGTCGAAATTAATGTCGCACTTATAGAGATAACAAAAGTATTAACTAAAGAATTGAACAGAGCACGATTTGATGTTATTGAAAAATACCATTTTAAAGTAAAGCTTTCAAATTCTGATGCATTTGAAGAAGAATTTATTGATTGAATAAAAATAATGACGATTGATATATATAATAAACATATCGTTAAAGCGACGATGACTTTGGAAAAGATACTCCATAATTTTTTAACTTTGGAATAATCTTTATAGCCATAATCTTGAATTTTTGCAACTTCGTATTCCATATTAAATTAATGTATCTCCTTCCTTATCAACTTTATTCACAATGACAATAGCGCCTAAGATTAAACCTAAAATAACTACGCTTAATAAAGCGCCAACATTGTAATTCATATTTCTAAATAACATATCGATAACATTACCAATTAAAACAATTTTTCCTTGTCCCAGAATTTCTGGAATAGCAAATCCCGACATACATGGTAAAAACACCATAATGGATCCAGTTACTATTCCTTTAAAAGATAAAGGAAATACTACTTTCCAGAATTTCTTAAAATCAGTTAATCCTAAATCGAGGGCCGCTTCTTCTAAAGAATACTCAATTTTTTCTAATGCGGTATAGATTGTAAGAATCATAAAAGGTAAATAGGTAGCGATAAGACCAATAATAACAGCAAAAGGAGTTCCCGCGATATCTGGTCCTAAAACATTGATACCTATTTTACTTAATAAAGAGACAATAATATTATGTGGCTCCATAATTGATTTTAAAGCATTAACTCTTAATAAAATATTGCTCCACATTGGAAGAATTAATAGAGTTAAAATTAAAAACTTATTTTTAAAGTGCGAACGGAAAATTGTATATGCCACAATATAACCAACAACTGCGCATATTACTGTAGTGATAACTGAATAAAGAAGGCTGTTCAAAAAAGCAATAAGCGTAGAAGAATAACCAAATTGAGCAAAATTAACTAAAGTGAATGAAGCAGAAGAAAAATCACTACCTTCACAATCCAAAAAGGAAAGGATTAGCATTATAAATACAGGAACAATGGCTAATAAGAAAAGCCATACTAGATATGGTATACCTAGTTTCTTAAAATATCTATTCATCTTTGTTCACTCTCATCAATGAAACTTCATATGGATCGACTTTAAGACCAATAACGTCTCCAGGTTTAACTTCCTCATAAGAATGAATCACTATCTCTTGTTCTTTATAATAAGCGCATATTTCATAATGAACGCCTTTAAAAATACAAGTTCTAACTTCTGCTTTTAACTTTGATTGCGATGCATCAACTATGTCAAAATCTTCCGGACGAATGACAATATCGCATTCTTCCCCATCTTCATAAACATAATTAACACAATTCATTTCAATATCATCAAAACGAATTGTATCTTTCTTGACATATACACCACGGAATATATTAGACTCACCAATGAAATTAGCAATGAATCTGTTCTTAGGTTCATTATAGATTTCCTTAGGGGAACCAAGTTGTTGAATTACCCCATTTTGCATAACCACGATTCGATCGCTCATCGTCATCGCTTCTTCTTGATCATGTGTAACAAAGATAAAAGTGATACCAAGTTTTCGTTGCATCTCTTTTAACTCGTATTGCATATTTTGTCTTAGCTTTAAGTCAAGAGCCGATAAAGGTTCATCAAGCAACAGAATTTTTGGTTTATTGACAATAGCGCGAGCAATACCAACACGTTGTTGTTGACCACCTGAAAGTTGATCAATCTTTCTCTCTTCGTATCCTTTTAAATTGACAAGTTCTAATGCTCTTCTTGCATCATCATATATTTTTTCTTTGATTACTTTGTTCATTTCTAAACGCGTAATCTTGCCTTTTTTACCTGCTTTTCTATTTCTTAATACTTCTTCTTCAATGTTTTCTTTTCCATATAAAGAAACTTTTCTTTCATATGAAGAATTCTTTAAGCCAAAAACAACGTTCTCTAAAACGTTCAAATGAGGAAATAGTGCATACTTTTGAAATACGGTATTGATTGGACGCGCATACGCTGGTATGTCATTAATGATTTTATCGTTTAAAATTATTTTTCCTTCATCAGGTTTTTCAAATCCACCTATCATTCTTAACGTGGTCGTTTTACCACATCCAGATGGACCAAGTAATGTGAGAAATTCATTCTCATAAATTTGTAAATTCAGATGATTTACAATAACTTCATCATCGTAACTTTTTACGATATCTTGAAGTTCAATAATTACTTTTTGATTCACTTAGTAAAAACCGGTCTAAGCTAATAATACCTTTCTAATTTTATTAACGAAAAAATAATAAAGTTATTGATATAAAAAAACAATTATTTTTTTGATATTTTTTCACTTTTCTTTTTTTTTGATTTTTTCGCGTTACCACTTTTGGCCACTAAACTAAAAATATCGCCTAATTTTAGGGATTTTTTCTTTGATACTTCAATTTGCTTTTTCAAAAGATATTATCAAAAAAAAGAACGGAATTTTAATCATTTTCCGTTCCATTTTTTTATTATTTATTGTTGTCTTGCACTTTATCATTTCTTAAGGAAATTAATTCATCATATCCTTTCGCAGAAGGAAGATTCCATTTATAAATAGTTGCAAGAGTTCTCAATGTGATAATCGTTAAGACACCGACAATCATAGCAATAAAATCATTGCATCCATTAAAAGCCATCACGACATAGATAAGGCAGCCAAGAAGACAAGGAATCATATAGAAATGTTTCTTAAATACCATAGGAATTTCACCGACAAACACATCGCGACACATTCCTCCACATACTCCAGTAATAACTCCTGAACAAATACATAATGTGTATTTTCCTTCGATGGTAATTCCTTCGACAATGACATTATTAGCAAATTGACATCCAGCAATACAGAACACCGAAACACCGATTGCATCTACGATATATATCCATTTGTCGTGACGATGACGATCGATTATTCCTGCGCTTCTTCTAAAATAAGCAATAATAAACCAAATAGAAGCAATAATTATTGATAAAAGCGCTAAAAACAAATACTCTGGATCATAGAATATATGAGGTACTCCTTGATTCAAAATCAGGTCACGAAGCAAGCCTCCTCCAAAAATTTCAATCAATGTTAAAACTATAACTCCGACATAATCAGCTTTCTTTCTAATCGCGGTAATTGCTCCTGAAGTAGCAAAAGAAATACAGCCTAAAATTTCAACTATAAATATACCTAACGAAAGTGGTCCATCAAAATGAATCATGGCAAAGCTCCCCTTTTTTTATCCAACAAATCTAACCAAAAAGATTATAGTAAAAGGCCATTTACTTTGCAAGAAAAAAACTCGTCAATAAGTGACAAGTTTTCTAGTAAATATCTTAACGCGTTTTATTTGTATATCGAATCGGATGATCCATAAAATTTTTCAAGTCCAAAATTTGATCTCCAAAAATAAATATTAACAGCAAGTAATATGGATGAAATAGTTGTTACAATTCTTCCAAATTGAAAATGATAATAATCGTATGTAATACCAGCGCCTAACGATAGATAACTTACATAGGAAGTAAAGAATATGGAAAAGAAAATAGCTACTCCTATATTCACGTAGGAAATAATCGTCAAATATCTGAACAATCTTTTTGCTTTAATAGGATTCTTCTTTACGTGCATTATATATATCATTGTTAAAGAAAAAATAATTATTACTAAAAACAAAATAAAGGGAACTATATGAGCAAAAATTTTAGGACAGACTTTAAACATAAAAGAAGAATCTAAGATATCTTCATAGCCTGTACTTTCTTCATAATATATCTTTTCATGTTTACAAAAGAATGAAAAAACAAAAGAAATAATTGTAAGAAAAAGAGTTTCTCCGATAAATATTTTTGTATAATTCTTCTTTCTAAAATCTACATAATTCATTAAAACACTCCTTTTTAAATCACTTCAAACAATACTAATGCATCGATAATATTAAAAACAAAAATTAATATATGTACTACAATCATTATTATATGGAATACTTTGACTTTTCCTTCATTTAATTTGATACTTTTTACACTAAAACATAAACTAAGTATCATCAAAACTAATTCCACAATGATGAATACTCCCATAATAAATAATCCAATAATTAATAGCGGGATTAATCCTAATCCTTCTATTCCTGTTTCGCTACCTCTTATCTTATCAAAAGAAAAAACAAATAATGATGTTAAAAAAACTAAGATAAAGTTTATGGCTAAAAAAATTGAAACAGAAACGATATGGTTACTTTTTTTGTTTTCTTCCTTAATTTCTTCCATAATTTTTCCTTTCTAAGTATATAGAAGTTATAACTTCTATATATAGATTATAACACTTTCTTTAAAACTACCACATAAATATTAAAATCACAATTTTTTTCTTTTTGCGTATAGATAATAAAGAGGTGCTTATGAAATTTAAAAAATTACCATTGTTACTTATTTTATCTTTACTCCCTTTTACTTCTTGCAATAAGAAAGAAAATAAATTGGTCATTGCTGAAGTAACTCATTCCTTATTTTACGCCCCTTTATATATCGCACAAAATAAAGGATATTTTAAAGAGGAAGGTTTAGAAATAGAAATAATTACCACCCCAGGTGCAGATAAAGTTATGGCTTCTTTATTGTCATCATCCGCGGATATTGGACTAATGGGACCTGAGGCAAGTATTTATGTTTATGAAGAAGGGCAAAAGAATTACGCTATCAACTTCGCTCAATTAACACAAAGAGATGGTTCATTCCTTCTTGGAAGAGAAAAAGATCCTTCCTTTACTTACGATAAACTTAAAGGAAAAACAATAATTGGAGGTCGTTTAGGCGGAATGCCGGAAATGACTTTAGAATATCTATTAAAGTCAAAAGGTCTTACAATAACTAGAAATGGAGAAGATAAAAAGGCCGATGTAAATATTAGAACTGATGTTTCATTTGATGTTATGACAGGTGTCTTTACTGCGGGAGAATCTGATTTTGTTACCGCATTTGAGCCTAATGCTTCACAAATACAAGAATTAGGAAAAGGATATATCGTATCTTCTATTGGGCAAGATGCTCCTTCTTTGCCTTACACCGCTTTTTCTTCTTTAAAATCTACATTAAACAAAAACAAAGATAAACTAATAAAATTTACAAGAGCGATTAAAAAATCTTTAGATTTAGTAAATAAAGAAGATAGTACAACTTTATCTTCATATTTATCAGATTCATTTCCTTCTTCATCTATAAAAGAAATAATAACTGTTTTAGATAATTATAAAAAGATTGAAGCTTGGCCAACTTCTTTATCGCTATCTTCCTCTTCATTTACTTCTTTAGAGACTATTATGAAAGAAGCTAATCAACTCTCTTCTTCTTATACTTCCTGTTACACTAAGGTTGTTACTGAAGAGATTATTTCTAACTTATAAAAAAATACTGTTATCATATCAAAATACTAGATATGATAGCAGTCTTTTTTATGTATATTTTTCTTCCATCATTTCATTTAGTTTTTCAATTTCTTTATATATGGTACCCGCTCCCATAAAGACAAATATTTCTTGATTAGAGCCAATATCTAATAATACTAATTCATTATATTTAGGAAACTCTTTGTATATTTTATCTATCTTTAATTGTTCTTTTTTATTTTCTTTTTCTCTTTTTGGTACATATACATTGCTCAAGTACATTTTATCAAACAAAGAAAATACTTTTTTAAGCTCCTTTTTAAAATGAAGAGCTCTTTCATAAGAATGAAATTCAAATATACCTGTTATTTTATGAAAAGGATACATCTCTCTTAAAGAAGTTATAACACTTTCAACTTCGGAGGGATGATGAGCATAATCATCTACAATTAAAGAACCTTGGTAAGTGGAAATATTCATCCTTCTTTTTGGAAGAACTAGTTTCTTTTCTTCATATTCTTTATCTAATAATTTAACCACAATAAGAGCGGCGACAAAGTTATATATCATATGTTTTCCCTTAAAAGGAACGTGATATATTTCTTTTCTTTTATAATTTACTTCAATATAGTATCCATCCTCACACTTAGAAATAATATTAATTACTGCATCATTTTTATAGGAGAATCCAAAAGAAATAGCATTTTTTCTTTTTAATCTTTTTTTAATTAAATCACCATTATATATAAGAGAGGAACATTGTGAAGCATAAGCCTTAAAAGAACGATAAATATCTTTTAAATTTTTAAAAAAATCTAAATGATCTTCTTCAATACAAGTAATTACTCCAATAGAAGAATGATATTTCAAAAAATGATTTTTATATTCACATGCTTCCAAAACTAAAAGTGGAGAAAAAGGATAATATCCCCCTTCACCATCACCAATAATATAGGAGCATTGTTCATCTATCATCTGTTTAACAAGAGAAGATGTTGTTGTTTTTCCATGTGTTCCCGCGATAGAAATTACTTTATGATTTAGTGAAGAAATAAAGTCATGATAATATTTATACTTATATCTTTTTTTCTTGATCCACTTTACTTCTTCATTATTATTTTCTGAATAGGAAGAAGAGATAATATAAAAATATTCTTTTTTTAGATTATCCTTAGAAAATTTCACCCATTCAATTTCATTATTTCTTAATGTTTCCTCAGTAAAAAAAGATTCTTCTACATCACTACCTAAAACTTCATCTCCTCTTTGCTTTAAATATGATGCAAGGGCAGACATTCCTGTACCTTTAAT
Organism: Bacilli bacterium; assembly: GCA_051891155.1. GTDB lineage: Bacteria > Bacillota_I > Bacilli_A > RFN20 > CAG-449 > UBA3210. The sequence goes on along the minus strand of JBJFEV010000043.1, from coordinate 2,149 downwards.
TCCCACAAGAAAATATTTCATAAAAGTTCCCTCATTAATATATATGCACAAAAAATGAATTTTATTTTTTTATCAATATAAAAAATGAAAACTTTATCTTTTTTTATCTAGATCTTACCAAAGCAAAGAAAAGATTAATAAAAAAAGTCTATCAACTTCTCCAACAAGGGATTAGTCAATAGACTTTTACCTATATATCTTCTTTTTCATATGGATTTACATGTATCATACAATGCTTGATATTATTGTAACGACTTTCGATATCATCATGTAAATCTACAGCGATATCATGTCCTTCTTTAACGCTTAATTTATCATCAACGCCTATTTCAATTTCTACATAATATTTGTTACCAAATTGTCTAGTTTTTAAAGAATCTAATGATAAAATATTTCTTTTTTCACTGATGATTTCTCTTAAAGCATTTTCAAATTCGCTAGGTGCTGATTTATCGACAACTTGATCGATAGCTTCTTTAGCAATATCAATACCTACCTTCACAATAAATAAAGCGATTATAATAGAGGCGATAGGATCAAGAATTACTAAATCGCCTCCAATTAATAAACCAACAATTCCTAAAGTAGAACCGATAGAGCTAAGCGAATCAGTCAAATGATGAAAAGCATCGGCTTTTAAGGAAGATGATGATATTCTTTTCGCAGCTTTTAAAGTGTAGAAATACATCCAAGCTTTAACAATGATAGATAGGATAGCAAATCCTAAAGCGATGAAAGTTAATGTCGGATTATATGTTCCTCTTTCTCCTTGAACATATTTTACAATATTGACAACTCCGTCGTAACCAATCATTAATGCAGTAGCGATTAAAATCATACTTAATATGATACTGGCAATAGATTCTAATCTTTCATGACCGAAAGGATGATCTTCATCACTTTCTTTTTGACTGATTTTTGCTCCAACCATAACAATGATGGTTGAAACTACATCAGAAGAAGAATGGACACCATCAGATACTAACGATGAAGATGATGATATAAATCCTGCGATTATTTTACCAAGGGCTAGTACAATATTACCAATAATCGTGGTAATTCCAACTTTATTAACTGTTTTTTGATAATCTAATTCTTTCATAAAGCTCCTTTTCTATTATAGGTAAAAGAAAAAACACCTACAATTTATTACTGTCCCACAATATCAATTGTTGCCTTTAGTTGGCCCGACTCTTTGTAAGTGTCTGTCAGTCATTTATTTATATGCAAGTATTGTATAATATGAACAAAAAGTTAGTCAATCATAACTTTTTTATTTTTTTGCATTTAAAAACCTCCGTACGAAAAGGGAGGGAAACGGAGGTTAGAAGTATTTAAAAAGAGAATTCTTTTGTTTGATTAGGAGTTATGACTTTAATCTTTTTATAAGGTGAATGATATCCGTTTTTTATTTTTTCTAAATTAATCTCTTCACCTTTCACTACGATTTTATATAAGTTATATTCACCATCTAAATATGAAAGTGATTCACCATCATCTTCATAATTAATGTATTCACCATTACCGAATCTCGCATCAAATATTAAGGTATCAATATTTTCTTTATCTAAATGCATCACATTTTGATAATTAGGAATAATGCTACCTTTTTTGATGAATAGACCTACTTCATCTATTTCTAAATGAAGCAAATATTCTTTATTTCCTCGATATTCTTTTAAAGAAAAATAATCAATCCATGTTCCTTCTGGTAAGTAAACACTTCGCGATGTACTTCCTTGCATTAATATCGGAGCAAGAAGAATCTTATCGCCTAACATAACTTCATCATTAATTTCCTTAGCCTTTTTATCAAATGGATAATTGAAGAATAATGGTCTTAAGATTGGAGTACCTTCTTTATGAGCTTTATAAGCTAAATCATACATATATGGAGCAAATTTATATCTTAGTTCCACCATTTTTTTATATACTTCGATACACTTTGAAGAGAAACACCAAGGTTCTTGATGAATCGTACCTGATGATGAATGGTTGCGTAAGAAAGGAGAAAAGACATTGGCTTCAATAAATCGGATTAATAGTTCTTCCGTTGTATCGCAAGAAAAACCACCTATATCCACTCCATCAAGAGGAAAAGCTGATAATCCCATCGAACAAACTTGTGGTAAAGAAGCTTGTAAATGTG
>JBJFEV010000042.1:0-11307 GCA_051891155.1 Bacilli bacterium | reverse complement strand
ATTTATAAGATAGGATACGGACAAATATTACGCAATTTTTCACGTACTAGCCAAATTATTGCTTTTGTTGATGGTGTACTTTATTTAGTAATTGGTATTTTATTAATAGTAAATTCACCTTCAGTATATATCATACTAGGCGCTATATTAATCGCTGCTGGTATCATTGATTTTGTCCAAATTATGATGTCAAATAATTTTACAATTTCGAAAGATGAAGCTCCTAAAAAAGATGTAATTGATGTTGAAGCTACTGTTGTTGATGAAGAAGACAATTAATGTATCTAGAAAATTAATTATTAAAATGGATTGAAAGAAAATATTTATAATGATATTATATAATTAATGGTGGGGTAAATATGATAATCAACCTCGATACAAAATACGATCGGTAGGAGGGATATATTTTGAAAGAAAAAATTATATATATATTAGTAAATATATTATTACTAGCTTTGATTACTGTTTGTTCTTTAGTGGATTTTTCAGGTAATTTTATTCTTGTTATTATAGGAGCTTTAGTTTTAGTTGCTTTTAATATCGTTTCAGTGTACTTTGCAAAGAAAAGTATGGTTAATAAAGTAGAACAAGCTCAAAAAGAAAATGCTCGTAAATCAGATTTTCTTTATGCGATGTCACATAGTATTCGTACTCCTATGAATGCCGTTGTTGGTATGACTAAAATTGCTCGTGACCATATCGAAGATAAAAATGTGGTTAATGATTGTTTAAAAAAGATCGATTTATCGGGAAGAAATTTGGTGAGTTTAGTCAATGATATTATTGATTTCTCTAAAGTCGAAAAAGGTAAATATCCTTTAACAAATGCGGTATTTTCCATCGATGAGCAATTAGAATTTATCAAGATGATTATAGGTAATAACTATGAAGAAAAAGGAATTAAAATTACCTATGATACTTCCAAAGCAAAATATGATTCAGTCTTTACTGATGAGTTACGCTTAAATCAAATATTATTGACAGTAATTAATAATGCGATCGATTATAATAAAAAAGACGGATTAGTTAATGTGGTAATTGAAGAAATAGAAATTCCTACGAAAAAAGACAAGGTGGATTTAGTATATAAGATTTCTGATACTGGTATTGGTATGAGCAAAGAATTTATGGCAACTATGTTCGATCCTTACTCTCGCGAAGTTGATACTCGTATCGATAATGTTAATGGTTCCGGACTTGGTTTAGCTATCGCTAAAAATTTAATCGATTTATTAGGTGGAACTATCGAAGTAAAATCAGAAGTTGGAAAAGGAACTGAATTTACTATTAAATTAGAAGTAGAAATTGGTGGTAATGTTATTCATAAAGAAGATGTGGATGATAATACCCAATTCAAAAATATGCATATCCTTGTCGTAGAGGATAATGAGTTAAATTATGAAATACTAAGTAAAACATTAGAACAACACGGCATAACTATGGACCATGCAGAAAATGGTGAACAAGCAGTTGAAATTATGACGAATTCTAAACCTAATCAATATAAATTAATATTGATGGATATAGAAATGCCAAAGATGAATGGATATGAGGCGACTAAAGCAATTAGAAAACTAGAAAATAATGAAGTGGCTTCTACTCCAATCTATGCAATCACAGCCGATGCTTTCTCACAAGATATTAAAAAAGCACAAGATGCTGGTATGAATGGTCACATCTCAAAGCCGGTTGATTTTAATAAAGTTATCGCAGTATTAAAAAAGAATAAATAAAAAGAAAATATCTCTTGTTAATTAACGCAAGAGATATTTTTTATTGATTTATATATTCTTTAATTGCTGAACAAGTACGTTCATATTGATAGGTAGTTTCATCTATTAATTCTTGTGGAGCTGGTCCTACACCACCTCTTAATTTTTCCGTCAACTCAACGACAGGTTTAAGTAGACCATCCAAACAAAGATTTAAGCATAATCCCTTGAGAGTATGAGCCGCTCTAAAAGCTTCCTCATAGTTTTTTTCATTTAAAGAAGTAATTAGAAGATTGTAAGATTGATCATCTAGAAACTTTCTGATGAAACGATCTACCATTTTATCCATCATCAATCTAGATAATACAAGTTTATAATCTCCTCCAAATTTTATGTAGCATTCTTCTAAAGTCATTTATTTTCTCCTTTCTTATTTATTATAGTATTAAGTAAGGTAAATTTCAATATATATCCTAGTTGGATATTCGTGTAGTATATGTTAATCATATTGATATGAACAATTTTATTTCTTTTTGCATATAGTAATATGAGGAAATTATATGATAGGACAAGTTATTAATGCCTTAGTAACACCATTTGATGAAAATGGAGAAATTGATTATGATGAAGTGAAGAATCTTCTTTCTTTAGGAAATGAAAATTGTAATGATGCTTTTGTCATAGGATCAACCACCGGTGAAGGAACATCGCTTTCCTTAAAAGAAAAAAGAGATTTGTACATTTTTTGTCGCAATAATACATCATTAGAATGTATTTATGCTTTAAATGCCGCTAGTTTTAATAAAGCTAAAGAAGAATATAATAATATTAAAGATCTAAATATTGAATATTTTTTGATTGTGACTCCTTTTTATGTTCTTCCTTCACAAGATGGTCTTTTAATATATTATCGTGAATTAGCTAAGCTTTTATCTCCAAGTAAAATCATTATGTATAATGTTCCAAAAAGAACAGGTGTTAATCTTTCCTTTTATACAATCAAAAAATTAATTAAAACTTGCCCCAATATTATCGGATTAAAAGAATGTTCAACAGATAAAAATCTAATTCATTTATTAAAGAAAAATTTTTCGTCTTTTTTAGTGTTTATTGGTAATGATGATTTTATTTATGAAGGTATAAGTGCAGGAGCGGATGGAATTGTGTCAGTTTTATCAATAGTTTATGGAAAAGAAATTCAAAGTATTATCAAAGATTATAAATATGGCATTAAAGCTGATTTATTAATTTCTTATATGAAGTTTATATCTAGCATTGTGTTTGCATCGTCTAATCCATGTGGCATTAAACATCTACTTGAAAAAAGAGGGGAAAAAAGTATGAATTTACGTTTGCCTTTAGTTAAGTTATCCTCTTATGATGATTCTTTTAACATTTTGCTTTAAAAAATCTTTTTTTCCTTTGAAATAAATAATTATTATTATATAATTATCACGTAATCGGTGAGAAAGTGAAGGTATTATTTTTATCTAGAGAGAGAATCTGGTTGGTGCAAAGATTTGAAAAAAAATACTAGGCTACTTTGGAGATTTATGAATAGTCATCGTTAACTGCGTTAAAGTTTTAATTAAGTGCATATCAATAGATATGAAACAGGATGGTACCGCGATTTATTCGTTCCTGAAAAGGTACTTTTTTTATGGAAAAATACCAAAAATGAAGAAAGGAATATATAAAATAGATAAAGGTGAAATTTATGAAAAAAATGACTTCTACAGAAATTAGAAATACTTGGCTTAAATTTTTTGAATCAAAGGGACATTATATTGAACCAAGCGCATCATTAATACCACATAATGATCCAACTTTACTTTGGATTAATGCTGGTGTTGCTGCATTAAAAAAATATTTTGATGGTTCTGAAATTCCTGCTCATACACGTATTACTAATGCGCAAAAAGCTTTAAGAACAAATGATATTGATAATGTAGGTAAAACTGCAAGACACCATACATTTTTTGAAATGTTAGGTAATTTTTCAATCGGTGATTATTTTAGAAATGAAGTAATACCTTGGGCTGTTGAATTATTGACTGATGAAAAATGGTTTGGCTTTCCTAAAGAAAAATTATATATGACTTATCATCCAAATGATACAGCAAGTAGAGATCTATGGATAAAATGTGGAATAGATCCTACTCATTTAATTCCATTAGAAGGTAACTTTTGGGAAATTGGTGAAGGACCTTGTGGACCTGATACAGAAATTTTCTTCGATAGAGGAGAAAAATATGATCCAGAAGGATTAGGAAAAGAATTGCTAGAAAAAGATATCGAAAATGATCGTTTCATTGAAATTTGGAATATTGTCTTTAGCCAATATAACGCAGAAGAAGGAGTAGAAAGAAAAGATTATAAAGAACTACCTTCCAAAAATATTGATACAGGAGCTGGTTTAGAAAGATTCTGTTGCGTAATTCAAGAAACAGAGACTAACTTTGAAACTGATTTGTTCTATCCATATATTGAACAAACATCTTCATTATCATCATTCCCATACGAAGGTGAATATAGAATGGCTTACCGAGTTATTGCCGACCATATTAGAACTTGTACATTTGCTTTAGCGGATGGAGCAATGTTCTCAAACGAAGGAAGAGGCTACGTTTTAAGAAGAATTTTACGTAGAGCGGTTCGTTATGGTAGAAAACTAGGAATTGAAAAACCATTCTTATTTGAATTAGTACCTACTGTTTGTGAAGTAATGAAGGGGTATTATCCTTACTTATATGAAAAGAAAGATCGTGTTAGCAAAATGATTAAAGCAGAAGAAGAAAAATTTGCTTCTACTTTAGCACAAGGTGAAGCGATGTTACGTAAAATTTTGAGTTCTACTTCTGGTGATTTAGATGGTATTAATGCTTTTAAATTATATGATACATATGGTTTCCCAATTGAATTAACATCAGAAATTTGTCTTGAACAAGGAAGAAATGTTGATTTAAAGGCATTCAATGAAGAGATGAAGAAACAAAAGGAGAGAGCAAGAGCGGCTCGTGGTGATCTTCAATCAATGAATAAGCAATCAAAAGACTTAATGGACTTTGCATTGAAATCAGAATTTATTTATGACGATAAAATAATTGAATCAACAGTTATAGGTTTATTTAAAAACGGAGTCAAAGTAGATGTTATTGAAGACGAAGGTGAAGTTGTATTTGATGTAACTAATTTCTATGCAACAAGTGGAGGACAAGTAGCTGACACTGGTATCATTGAAAATGAAAATTGTTCAATGGAAGTCGTGGATGTAAATAAGGCACCTCAAAAACAATTCTTACATTCAGTCAAGGTTCAATTCGGTAGCGTCCAAGTAGGAGATAAATTTACCTTAAAATTAGATTTAGAAAGAAGAAAAAGAATAAGATGTAATCACTCTGTTGTACACCTTCTTCAAAAAGCTTTACAAGTGGTTCTTGGCGATCATGTTCATCAAGAAGGTTCATTTGTTAGCGATGATTTATGTCGATTCGACTTTACACATTTTGAAAAAATGTCTTTTGCTCAATTATGTCAAGTAGAAAAATTAGTCAACCAATACATAAGTGAAGGAGCGGAAGTGAATACTTTAGTTCTTCCAATTGAAGAAGCAAAAAAAATGGGAGCAATGGCTTTATTTGATGAAAAATATGGCGATTTAGTTAGAGTAGTTTGCATGGGAGATATCTCCAAAGAATTCTGTGGAGGTACACACGTATCTAATACAAGAAATATCGGATGTTTTACAATCGTATATGAAGAATCGATTGCCGCTGGTGTAAGACGTATTGAAGGTAGAACTTCTCTTGCTGCTTATGATATTCTCAAACAAAAAGAAGTGACTTTAAATTCTATTCAAAATCTTGTGAAAGCAGGCTCATATGGTGAAGTTATGACTCGTATTTCCTCTTTATTAGATGAGAATAGTTCTTTGAAAAAAGCCAATAATGATCTATCACAAAAGGTATCTAATTATGAATCAAAATTAATTAAAGATGAATTTGTTGTCGTTTCAAATAAGCATATATTATTAAAGAAATTAAATGGATATACTAAAGATATGTTCAACAAGTTATTTGATTCATTAAAAGTTGTTTATGATGATTCAATTATTGTTCTTGCTAACTGTGCGGATGATAAAGTTTCCTTTATCTGTTCAGTATCTCCAAAATTAACATCAACTTATAAAGCAGGTAATATCATTAAAAAAGTTACTTCTATCTGTGGAGGATCTGGTGGAGGACGTCCTGATGTGGCTCAAGGTGGAGGTAAAGATGCTTCCAAGGTTGGAGAAGCTTTTGCAACTATTTTAAAGGATTTTGAATAATGAGCGGAAAGATTCTAGGACTTGATTTAGGAGAAAAGTCACTCGGTATTGCCGAATCTGATCTGATGGGCATTATTGCTCAAGGCGTTGAAAACTATCGTTTTGATTCTTGTAATTTTACTAAAGCATTAGAAAGAGTAAAATTTTATGTAGAACGCGACTCCATTAAAGAAATCGCTTTGGGGTTACCATTACATATGTCTGGAGATGAATCTGATCACTCCTTAATGTGTAGAGAATTTAAAGAAAAAATTGAGGAAGCACTTCCAGAAGTTAAAGTGGTTTTAATTGATGAAAGATGGACCACTAAACAAGCTAATCGTTATTTATTAGAAGCAGATTTATCAAGAGCAAAAAGAAAAAAAGTCATTGACAAAATGGCCGCTGTTGTTATACTAGAAACATACCTAGCGCAAAGGAGTTAATATGGAAGAAAATGATGGAAGATTTGTCTTTGAAGATGAAAAGGGCGAGAAAAAAGAACTAGAAGTATACTTTACTTATCATAGCGATGAATTTAATAAAGATTTTATCGTGTTCTTTGATCCTGATGATGAAGATAATTTAATAGCGTGTGAGTACAATGAAGAAACACATGAAGTATTTGATATTGAAAAAGATGAAGAATATGATGAAATTGATAAAGTAATCGAAGCTTACCAAAACGATAAAATTAAATTCGAAGTAGAAGAATAAATGATTAACTTATAAAGAATTGATTTCTTTATAAGTTTTTTTCTACCTAAAAGACACTTTATTGTAAATTATTGTTATTTTACCTATAATTAGATACAGGAGGAAAGAGCATGATTTATTTAGTATATGGAGAGCAATATCCAATCATCAAAAAAAGAGTTAATAAAATTGTAAATCAATGTTTTAATGGTGAAATTGATGAATTTTCCTACGTTAAAATAAATGGAAGAGAAGTGACTGTGCAAGATATTGTTTCTGAATGCGAATTTATTCCTCTTGGTAGTGATAGAAAAGTAATCTATGTTTATAATGCCTATTTTTTAGGATCAATTAAGGAAAAAGTAGCGATTGAAAGTGATCAAGATTATGAGCGCCTTGAAAAATTTTTAAAAGCATATTTTGCTTCATCTACTAATATGGTGGATATTATTTTTTCATTAGAAAGCAAATCTATCAATAAAAAAAGTAGTATATATAAATTGATAGAAAAGGAAGAAAAACAAGCGAAAATTTTATTTGAAGAAGGTTTAACAAAAGAAACATTAAGTCTTAATGGAATAGCTTATTTTCAAAAAAAAGGAGTAAAGATTACCCAAGAAGCTCTTGATTTATTACTTAGTAAAATTGGAGATGATTGTTCTACTTTTATTCAAGAAAGTGAAAAATTATGTCTATATAAAAAGGAAATAGACGTAAATGATGTTCATCTTTTAGTACCTACCCCTTTAGAACAAAATGCTTTTTTAATGATCGATAATTTAATTAATAATAGAATAAATTCCGCGATTAAAATATATCGTGATTTATTAGTGTTGAAAGAAGAACCAATTAAATTAATTAATCTATTGGCTACTCAGTTCACCACATATAGTCAAATATGTTATTTATATAAAAATATGAAATTAAGCCAAGAAGAGATTGCCAATAAACTATCAATTCATCCTTATAGAGTGAAGTTAGCGTGCCGCAATTTTGTTCGTTTATCATACGATAATTTGTTAAATATATTAAATTATTTACAAAAACTTGATAACGATATTAAAACGATGAAAGTTGATCCTTATATTGGCTTTGAATTATTCCTAATTAACTTTGAAAATATAAAAAGATAGTATCTATTTTTTATAATGCATTATTTTTTTTGCTAATTTTTTTTGTGTAAACGCCATTTTGTATTTCATATCCTTCTTCACCAAATAAATCTTTCGTGATTGATTTGTTGATTTTTATTGTGGCCGGAGTAGTATGAATGACAATTTCGTTTTCTATGTAATGTAATATTTTTTTGTCGATTTGTTCAGTAGTAGAAACGAATGTAACAATAGAAAAATCATTGTTTTCTTGAATGAATGATATAGTGGCTAAAACTTCATCATTCTTTTTTATAAGATAAATCTTTTCCTCTTCATCATATAAATAATTTTCTTTTCGTAATTTCATCACATCAAAAAAATCTTTTTGAGAAGAAATCTTTCTAATGTACAATCCGTTTTTATCGATTTGATGTTCTTGTTTTAAAAACCATAAATCAAAACTAGCAGAATTGTTTAACATATAGAGAAAATTATCTTTTGCTTGGTCGTAAGAAGAGTAAAGATCTAACGTCAATTTTTTTATTGCTTCACGTTCGGTGTTCTTATCATTGCCACATTGATTTTTAAAAGTAGGGATATTTTCTTTTTTTACTAAAGAAGTGATATCACTTTCGCGAGCATATATTAAAGGACGAATAAAGGTAAGTCCTGTATTAGATAAAAACATTTTAGGAGAAAAGGTGGCAACTCGACCACCATATAATTCATTCATCAATAAAGTTTCAATCGCATCATCACCATGATGGGCAAAAGCTACTTTATTACAATTTAATTCATGAGCGACGCGATTAATAGCAGCTTTCTTCATTCTGGAACAAATTGAACAAGGTAATAAGCCTTTTTTAGAACGATGTTGATTTAATATTTTATATACATCTGTGGCATCTTCAATATGCAAATTAAAATAATTCTTCTTACAATATTCTCTTAATGGTTCAGTATCATTTCCATCAAATCCTAAATCAAGAAAGATTGGAATAAATTCAAAATTTTTATGAGGAAATTTTTGATAGATACTTAATGCGTGCATTAGGACCATGGAGTCCTTTCCGCCAGATAAACCAAGAGCGATTCGATCTCCTTCTTCAATTAAATTAAAATCTAAGTCAGCTTTTCTGATGCAAGCAAGAATTTTTCTAAATGAACTCATAAATACTATTTCCTTTTTCTTAAGTGAATATATTATAATATATTTGCTAGTAGGGTGGTAATAAAAATGGATGGTATTTTACTTGTAAATAAACCTATAGGAAAAACATCACGCGATGTTGTTAATGCTCTTATGAAGAAGTTTAATACAAAAAAAATGGGGCATACGGGAACGCTTGATCCTTTTGCTTCTGGCGTATTGTTGATAAGTGTAGGTAAAGGTACGAAAATATCTTCCTATGTGGAAGGATTAGATAAAGAATATATCGCAGAACTTTGCCTTGGGAAAGATACTGATACATTAGATTTAGAAGGTGCAGTTATTGAAGAAAAGGAAATTAAATTACCGCTTGAACGAAAACAAATTGAAGAAGTATTATCCTCTTTTGTGGGAGAAATAAAACAAATACCTCCTATGTATTCGGCTTTAAAAATCGGTGGAGAAGAATTATATAAAAAAGCAAGAAGAGGAGAAGTGATTGAAAGAAAAGAACGGTTAGTAACTATTCATTCTCTTTCATTATTATCTATATATGAAAATAAGATTATCTTTAAAGTTTGTTGTTCAAAAGGAACATATATTCGCACTTTAGGAAACGATATTGCTCATAGACTTGGTACTTGTGGACATTTAACTATGTTAACTAGAACGCGAGTGGGGAAATATATTATTGAGAGGGCAAAAAATGTTGAAGATATTACAGAAGATGATATATATTCTATCGAAGATGCTTTATCGTATATGAGTCAATTTATTGTTTCTGGTGATTATGAGAAAAAAGTATTAAATGGAGTGTCACTCTATTTAAATAGCGATGATTTAGTGTTAGTCAAAGATGTCAAAGGAAAAGCTCTTGCTATCTATAAAAAAGAAGAAGATGGCAAACATCATTGTTTAAGGGGATTATTATGATAAATGTAATTTATTTTGATGTAGATAATCCAATTTTCATTAAAGATGAATTAAGTTTATGCTTAGGATATTTTGATGGTGTTCATTTAGGCCATCTGAAATTGTTAGAAGAAACAATCAATTCTCCTTATAAAAAGGCAATGGTTACTTTTTCTATTAGTCCATATGATTTTCTTCATCATCTATGTGATAGTGTAATCACAACCATCGAAGATAAGAAAGAAATATTAAATAGATTAGGATTTGATTATTTGATAGTGTTAAAAACATCTAAAGAGTTACTATCTTTAAGCAAAAAAGATTTTATAGAACAAATATTAAAAAAATTTAATCCTAAAAAAATTGTATGTGGATTTGATTATTCATTCGGCTTTAAAGCGGAAGGAAATGTCGAATATTTGAAAGAAGAATTATCTGATGTTGAAATTATTGCCATCGATGAATATACGGTTAATGGTAAGAAAGCATCTTCTACTTTAATTAAGGAATATATTGAAGATGGAAACATAGATAAAGCTAATAATATTTTAGGAAGACCATACACGCTAAAGGGTACAGTTATAAAAGGAAATCAAATAGGAAGAACTCTTTCTTTTCCAACTGTTAATGTAAAAATTCAAAATGATTATGTGATACCTTGTTTTGGGGTATACGCAACAAAAATTAAGGTAGATGGGGAATTTTATATAGGCGTTACAAACGTGGGAATTCATCCTTCGATTGATAAATTAGCTAAACCTATTATTGAGACGCATATTATTGATTTTGATAGGGATATTTATTTTGAGAAAGTGGAAGTGGAATTTTATAGTTTTATCCGTAAAGAGAGAAAGTTTACTTCATTAGATGAATTAAAAAAACAAATATCAATTGATAAAGAAAAAATCATTGCTTATTTTCAATAAATACTTGAAAAGAGAAGATTTATTCTATATTATATTAACGCGACTTCTTCTTAGAAAGGTGGATTACTCCAACCCTTTTCCAGGAATTAGTTAAGAAAAAATGCTTAATAGGAGGATAAAATAATGGCATTAACAAAAGAACAAAAAGCAGCAATCGTTGCTAAATATGGCGAAAACGAAAAAGACACAGGTTCTACTAAAGTTCAAATTGCACTTTTAACAGAACAAATCAATGCTTTAACTGCTCACTTAAAATCAAATAAACACGATGGTTCAGGCCGTAAAGGTTTATTCGTTTTAGTCGGTAAAAGAAGAGGCTTATTAGATTACTTAGCTGCTAACGACTACGAAGCATATACTTCATTAATTGCTGATCTAAAGATTAGAAAGTAGTAAAGTTAAAACAAATCGAAAGATTTGTTTTTTTTTGACAACAAATTGCAATGTTATACATAATCGCTTATAATTAGTCTAGTAAATTTCAAGGAAGGTGTTTAGGTTATGAAAGAAG
>JBJFEV010000041.1:0-11308 GCA_051891155.1 Bacilli bacterium | reverse complement strand
GGTAATCAATAATTGGATGAGTTGTTTCAGGATTAAACTCTGTCGATGAAGCATCTTCATACCCACATACATGACGAGCGTATTCGATGCATGCTAATTGCATACCTAAACAAATTCCAAAGAATGGTATTTTGTTTAGACGTGCATATTCAATTGCTCGAATCATACCTTCTGTTCCACGAGTGCCAAAACCACCTGGAACAATTATTCCATCTACATCTTTAAGAATGGAAGATACGCTTTCTTTGGTGATGGTGTCAGCATCGATAAAGTGAATGTTTATATTTTTATAAAATAAATATCCAGCAGCTTTTAAAGCTTCATTGACCGATAGGTAGGCATCATGAAGTTGGACGTATTTTCCAACTAGTCCAATATGAATAGTGCCATCTAAGTGTTGGATGCGATAAATCATATCATTCCATTCGCTCATATCAGCTTCTTTAGCTTCTAAATGGAAATGTTTTAAAATAATAGAGTCTATTTTTTGCTCATGAAGGGCATTTGCAACCGAATAGATGATTTTTTGATCAAGTGCTTCAATAACTGCGTCTTTATCTACATCACAGAATAGTGCAATTTTCTCTTTTTGTGATGAAGTTAATTTGACTTCTGTACGCAAGATAATAATGTCAGGTTGAATTCCGATGCTTCTAAGCTCTTTAACCGAGTGTTGAGTCGGTTTGGTTTTTACTTCATCCGCGGCTTTTAGATATGGTACAAGGGTATTATGAATATACAATGTGTTTTCATATCCAAAATCTCTTCGCGCTTGTCGGATGGCTTCTAGGAAAGGTAGCGACTCAATATCACCGACAGTACCTCCTATTTCGGTGATTATTATATCCGCATTAGAATCCTCTGCTGCTTTTTTTAATTTCGCTTTAATTTCATTGGTAATATGAGGAATAACTTGGACGGTCGCTCCAAGATAATCACCATTTCTTTCTTTAGCGATTACGGAAGAATAAACTTTTCCAGTTGTTATGTTTGAATTTTGTGATAAGTTTTCATCGATAAATCTTTCATAGTGTCCTAAATCTAAGTCAGTTTCAGCACCATCGTTAGTGACAAAAACTTCTCCATGTTGATATGGGGACATCGTTCCAGGATCGACGTTGATATAAGGGTCAAATTTTTGCATAAATACTTTTAATCCACGATTTTTAAGGATTCTTCCAATGCAGGAAGCCGCGATTCCTTTTCCTAAAGAAGAAACAACTCCTCCTGTCACAAAAATGTACTTTGTATTCTTTTTCATAAACTTACCACCTTTCAAAAAAAAGGTGTATGAATAAACATAATAAAATAACTTATTATGCATTCATACACGCCTTTGTGTATTTCTATCTATATTGTAATATGATTTCTTTAATTATATAAATTTTGGGAACTCTACGATCCATCGCTCTTTTTTCTATATATTTGTGAGCTTCAGTTTCAGTGAACTTCTTATGCTTGATAAGAAGCAGTTTAGCTTCATTAGCTAGTTTTATTTCTCCCATTTTCTCTTTAAATGAGAGTTCAGATTTTGATTTAATTTTAATAGTATTCATCTTTTCTATGGTCGCTACTAAAAGCGATAAAGATTGAAGAAAAATATTGTTTTCGATAGGCTTTGCTAAAGTCAGAATTCCATACTCATTCGTCTTGTCAAAAACTTCTGGATATTCATATGCGCTGACAAGTAGTAAAATACCTATATTATAGCTATCGTTAGCATTCAAGGCAAAATCAATTATATTTTGATCACCCCCAGGGGATGAGACAATCAAGATATGATAATTTCTTTCAAGAAGCAATCTATTTGCTTGATTTAGGGAAGGAGCAACATCACAAGAAGAATGAAAATAGCTTGTAAGAAACTTTGATATACTTTGAGCAAATTTATCTGATGATGAGACGATTAATATGTTGTACTTTGTTTCTTTAAGCATATTCTTCCTCCTTCCTTTATTATTTTAGATATATTTTTAATAGTTCTTCTGGAATGTGTTTTTTAATAAATGTACTTTCAGAAGCAATTTCTTTTGCTTCATTAAGTGAATAAGCCTTTTTAGAAGATGATGGTTTATCATCTTGTAGAGCATACAAAATCAATGAATATGCTAGATATGGATCGGATGTATAAGACACACGATTTATTACGATAGAAGAAGAAAATTCTTCAAGTATAACATTTTTACTTTCATCATATTCATCATATAAGAAAGAAGTATTATTTAAGAATAAATAAATCTCATCGTAATGCTTTTTTAAGTTTTCGTAATATTTATGTAACTTACTCTTGCTAACTTTTATTCTGATTTGATGAGAAGAAACAGATAAATCTTCTTTTGGTCTATGAGAATAATCAGCATAAAGTCCATTTCTAGCCGCGATTGTTTTTACTACCGATTCAAATGTGATGGTATTTTCAGCGGCATATAAAGGTTTATCTTCTTCAACGATAATCTTATTTTGTCCTGGACCATAAGCATGATGCGAACCAGCTGTTTTTATTTCCATTTCATGTAATGATAAACAAATTTCACGTCGGACGTTTTCACCTCTATCATCAGGTGCTATATCCATATAAGAAGCGTTGTCGTAAGGTATTAATGTATTTTGCCCTTCTTCATCCATTTTAAAAAGATAAAACTCAAATTCAGTAGAAAAATAAATATCTTCATCTTCATTTTTACTTAATGCTTCTTTCAGTATTCTTCTAGAAGAAGTTTTTATTTCTTCACCTGAAACGGTTGTTAAATCACAAAACATTCTAATAACTCTTCCTTGAGAAGGACGCCATGGAAGTAAAGAAATAGTATCTGGATCTGGATGGAGAACAATTTTTTGATATTCTTCATATCCTTCAATGTGAGAAGAGTCAATTGCAATTCCTTTTTCAAAAGCCTTTTCAAGTTCATTTGGCATTATGGAAATGTTTTTTTGAACTGTCTTGGTAGAACAGAATACTAAACGAATGAATTTAACATCTTCTTCATTTACATAGTCAATAACATTCTGCTTGGTATAAATCATCTTTTTCACCCCTATAAATAAAAAAGGCGACACTGAGGGTATATTTTCCCTGTGAACGCCTTTGTTCTTTAAAATAATATCAAATCAAATATGCGTAATTCAACAATTATGAAAAAAATTTTTTTCATTCTTTTATTATAAAATAATAACCTTGTTTTGTCCGCTAAAGACAAACTTTTTTTCATCAAAAAATGTTGACAATAATTTTTTTGTCTTTTAGAATAGTTGACATATTAAGGCAACGGAGCCTGGTAGACATTACCGCTCCCTGCCTTTTTTTATTTTTAGGAGGAATATTATGAAACAAGTACAAGAATACTTCGGTTCTATGGTCTTCAATGATAAAGTTATGAAAGATAAATTATCATCTGATGTCTATAAATCATTAAAAAAGACTATTCAAGAAGGAAAAGAATTGGACATAACAGTTGCAAATACCGTTGCACAGGCGATGAAAGACTGGGCTATTGAAAATGGAGCAACTCACTATACACACTGGTTCCAACCAATGACTGGTGTTACCGCAGAAAAACATGATTCATTCATCAATCCAGAAGATGGTGGCGCGGTTATTATGGAATTCAAAGGAAAGGAATTAGTTAAAGGTGAACCAGATGCTTCTTCATTCCCTTCAGGTGGATTAAGAGCTACTTGTGAGGCAAGAGGATATACTGCATGGGATCCTACAAGTTATGCATTTATAAAAGATAAAGTACTTTGTATTCCTACTGCATTTTGTTCCTATGGAGGAGAAGCACTCGATAAAAAGACTCCTTTATTAAGATCTATGCAAGCGTTAAATAAATCCGCTAAAAGAGTATTAAAATTGTTCGGAAAAGACGTTAAAACTGTAAAAACTACAGTTGGTCCAGAACAAGAATATTTCCTTGTTGATGAATCAATTTATAATAAGAGAAAAGATTTGATTTATACTGGAAGAACATTGTTTGGCGCGATGGCTCCAAAGGGTCAAGAACTTGAAGATCATTATTTTGGTGTTATTAAACCACGTGTTCAAGCATTTATGAATGACTTAAATGAAGAATTATGGAAATTAGGAATTTATGTTAAGACAGAACATAATGAAGTAGCACCTGCTCAACATGAACTTGCTCCTGTATTTACAACCACTAATATTGCGGCAGATCATAACCAAATTACTATGGAAATTATGCAAAAAGTAGCAAGAAAAAATGGATTAGTCTGCTTATTGCATGAAAAACCATTCAAAGGAGTAAATGGATCAGGCAAACACAATAACTGGTCCATGTCAACTGATAAAGGAGTAAATCTTCTTGAACCAGGTGAAACTCCATCAGAAAATGCACAATTCTTATTATTCTTAATGGCGGTAATCAAAGCTGTTGATGAATATCAAGATTTATTAAGAGTGTCAGTTGCAAGTGCTGGCAATGACTTTAGACTTGGAGCAAATGAAGCTCCTCCTGCAATTATTTCTATCTTTTTAGGTAGTGAGTTGCAAGATGTATTAGATTCAATTGAAAATGATACTCCTTTAAAGACAGGTGGAAAAACATTATTGAAGATTGGCGCTGATGTCTTACCTCCTCTTCCTAAAGATTCAACAGATAGAAACAGAACATCACCATTTGCTTTCACAGGAAATAAATTTGAATTTAGAGCTCTTGGTTCATCCGATTCAATTTCATGTGCCAATATTATGCTTAATACAGCAGTAGCAGAAGAATTAGATGGATTTGCTGATGTTTTAGAAAAAGCTAGTGATTTCAATGCTGAATTACATGCATTGATCAAGAAAACTATCAAAGAACATAAACGCATTATTTTCAATGGTAATGGTTATGATGAATCTTGGAAAGAGGAAGCTAAAGCAAGAGGATTATTGAATCTTAAGACAACTCCAGAAGCTTTACCATATTATCTCAATGAAAAGAATGTAAAATTATTTACACGCCATGGTGTATATAATGAAAACGAAATTAATGCGCGTTATATTATCGCACAAGAACATTATTCCAAAGTAGTAAATATTGAAGCGTTAACATGCTTAGATATGGTAAATAAAGATTATTTACCAGCTCTTTCAAAATATTCAAAAGTTTTAGTGGATGCGATATCTGCGAAAAAAGAACTTGGTTTGAATGTTGCTTATGAATATGGCGTAGCTAAGATTCTATCTGATGGTATCTATAAAGTATATGATACAAAATCTAGATTAGAAGATACATTGAAAGAAGTACAAGAAATAGAAGATGTAGAAGCAAAATCAATGGCTTATATGGAAAAGATCCTTCCAAAGATGGCTGATTTAAGAGAGGCAGTCGATGGATTAGAAGCTTATGTTGACGCTTCTTACTGGCCTGTTCCTTCCTATGGCGAACTTCTATTTGGCGTAAGATAGAGAGGGGGGTACACATATGGATGTACAAGAAATATTAAATATTGTTAATGGGCAAGCCTTTGCTATTTGGTTTCTAATAGGCGCAGCTTTAGTATTCTTTATGCAAGCAGGATTTGCAATGGTTGAAACAGGTTTTACTAGAGCAAAAAATGCTGGCAATATCATCATGAAAAACTTGATGGATTTCTGCATTGGTACAGTAGTATTTGTCCTTCTTGGTGCAGGATTGATGTTAGGAGAAGATGCTTTAGGAGGTTTTATTGGTAAACCAACACTTGGTATCTTTACTGATTATACAAATTTTGATTGGTCATCATTTGTATTTAATTTAGTATTCTGTGCAACTGCCGCGACAATCGTTTCCGGTGCGATGGCAGAAAGAACAAAATTTATTTCTTACTGTATTTATTCAGCAGTGATTAGTTTAATAGTTTATCCGATTGAGGCTCACTGGGTTTGGGGTGGCGGATGGCTAGCTCAACTTGGATTTATTGATTTTGCAGGTAGTGCCGCTATTCACTCCGTTGGTGGTGTCGCTGCTCTAATTGGAGCGATGATGCTTGGTCCTCGTCTTGGTAAATATACAAAAGATAAAGATGGAAAAGTGGTTAAAGTTAATGCAATTCAAGGACACTCAATCACTTTAGGTGCACTTGGTTGTTTCATCCTATGGTTTGGATGGTATGGTTTCAATGGTGCTGCTGCAACTAACTTAACTCAATTAGGAATGATTTTTGCTACAACTACAGTAGCTCCAGCTGTTGCTACGGTAACAACATTAATCTATACTTGGGTAAAGAATAAAAAACCAGATGTTTCAATGTGTTTAAATGCAGGCTTAGCTGGTTTAGTAGGTATTACAGCAGGCTGCTCCAATCTTGATATTATCGGAGCAACAATCGTCGGTATCGTATCAGGAATTCTTGTAGTAGTGGTAGTTGAAGTTCTTGATAATAAATTCCACATCGATGATCCAGTCGGTGCAGTAGCGGTTCACTTTGCTAATGGTATTTGGGGAACTCTTGCAGCAGGTTTATTATCAACATCAAGCGCAATTACCGGTGTTGATGAATTAGGAAATGTTGTATATGCAGTTGATGGTCCAATTTATGCTTTGATTCATGGAACATCATTTGCTGAAGGTATGAAAGTATTTGGCATTCAATGCTTAGGTGAATTAACTATTGTTGCTTGGGCAGGAGTATTAATGTTTGGTGTATTCTTCTTGATCAAAAAGACTATTGGTCTTCGTGCTTCTAGTGAAGAAGAAATTAAAGGTCTTGATATTACCGAACATGGTCTTCCATCTGCTTATGCTGATTTCTTACCAGCGGTTGAACATCTTGATTATGGATTAGATGTCGTTGCGGTCAGTGGAGATGTCCCAGTAAGTGAAGCTATTGAAGTTAAAGTGGAACCAACTGTCGATGTTGTTAAAGGTGATGAGAAATTAATCACTAAAGTGGAAATTGTTTGTAAGGAAAGAAAATTAGAGGCTCTAAAAGATGCATTGATGAGTATAGGAATTACCGGTATGACTGTATCTCACGTTATGGGATGTGGTATTCAAAAAGGTGCTCCTGAATATTATAGAGGAGTAAAAATTGAACCAACATTATTACCAAAAGTACAAGTTGATGTTGTCGTATGTGAAGTTCCAGCTTCCTTAGTTGTTGAAACAGCTCGAAAAGCTTTGTATACAGGTCATGTTGGAGATGGAAAAATATTTGTCTACAATGTGCTTGACGTAGTAAAAGTGAGAACCGGTGAACGTGGTTCATTGGCTTTAACCGATACAACTGCTGAAATGTTTTAATTAAACAAATTTTCAAATATAATGTCCAATCATCCATGATTGGGCATTTTAGGTATTTTATAGAGGTGTTATTATGTGTTCAATTATGGGTTATAAAGGAAAACTACAGATTGAGTCCTTTTTAAAAGGATTCGCAAGAACGATTAGTCGTGGGCCAGATATGAGTAAAGTATTGCCAATTAAAGATGGATTCTTAGGATTTCATCGTTTGGCCATTATGGGATTAAGCGAAAAGGGGATGCAACCTTTTGAATTAGATGGTAATTATGTAGTTTGTAATGGAGAAATCTATGGTTTTAGAAGAATTAAAAATAAATTAGAAAAAAAAGGGTATGTATTCTCTTCTTCTTCCGATTGTGAAATTTTACTTCCTTTATATAAAGAAAAAGGAGTAGAAATGTTCAAAGAATTAGATGCTGAATTTGCTCTTATCATTTACGACAAGGATAAAGATGCGCTAGTGGCGGCAAGAGATCCAATTGGAATTCGCCCTTTATATTATGGTTATGATATAAACCATGATATCGTATTTGCTTCTGAACCAAAAAATCTAGTCGGAATGGTGGATAAAATTCTTCCATTTCCTCCTGGTCATTATTATGTTGATGGTCAATTCATTTGTTATAACGATGTGACTAAAGTTGCTAGTTATAATGAAGGTGGATTAGAAGAAGTATGTACGAAGATTCATGATTTATTAATTGAAGGAGTGAGCAAGAGACTTGATGCTGATGCTCCCGTTGGTTTTTTACTTTCAGGTGGATTAGATTCTTCTTTAGTTTGCGCAATATCAAGAAAAATTTTGAATAAACCAATCGAAACTTATGCCATAGGAATGTCACAAGATGCTATAGACTTGAAATATGCTAAGCAAGTCGCTGATTATATAGGTTCAAATCATCATGAGATAATAATGACTAAAGAAGAAGTTATTTCTTCCTTAGAGGAAGTAATCGAGGTGCTTGGAACTTATGATATTACTACTATAAGAGCGTCAATGGGAATGTATTTATTATGCAAAGCTATTCATAATACATCTTCTACACGCGTATTGTTAACTGGTGAAATATCCGATGAATTATTCGGATATAAATATACTGATTTTGCTCCAAATGCTGAAGAATTTCAAAAGGAAGCAGTAAAGAGAGTACACGAATTGCATATGTATGATGTTCTTCGTGCAGATAGATGCATTTCAAGCAATTCTTTAGAGGCTAGAGTACCTTTTGGTGATTTAGAATTTGTAAAATATGTAATGGCAATTGATCCTTGTAAAAAAATGAATACTTATCATATGGGAAAATACTTGTTAAGACATGCATTTGAAAAAGATAAAATTCTCCCTGAAAATATATTGATGCGTGATAAAGCAGCATTTTCTGATGCGGTAGGTCATTCGATGGTTGATTATTTAAAAGAATATGCATCATCTTTATATTCTGATGAAGAATTTGAAGAAAAACGCAAAAAATATAAACATGCAACTCCATTTACTAAAGAATCATTGTTATATAGAGAAATATTTGAAAAATATTATCAAAATCAATCAGAAATGGTAGTGTCATTCTGGATGCCAAATAAAGAATGGGAAGGTTGTAATGTAAACGATCCTTCAGCAAGGGTTCTTTCAAATTATGGAAATTCTGGAAAGTAAAAAGGCTTAATTAAAGCCTTTTTCTTTTATTATGGAAGGATAATCAACAAAAGCGTAATTTTGATCAACATAAGCAGAAGAAATGCCTAAATCACTCGCTTTTATTGAATCGAGATTGTATGTGCCATCATCAAATTGCCACATAGTAACACGTTTAGATTGATATCTATTAAAAAAAGTATCAATTTTTTCATTTGCATGACCATTATAATAATGGGCTATCCATATATCGCAATTAATGTTTTCAGGTATAGTGTAATTTAAATAATTGTTACCACCTATATATAGTGCCGGATAATAGGAATATGACAATAATTCCTCACAAAAAGCATTAATGATTTTTGTGTTTTCTTCTTTTGTCCTATTTTTTATGGAATTTTCTTCATAATCAAAATAGATAGGATAAGTTAATTTACCTCTTAATGAAAGTGAATCTAAAGTAGATATTACAAATCTAGCTTCTTTTCTTGCTTCCTCTTCATTATCGGCATGCGAGTACAAATAGGCACCAACATCAATATTATTTTCTATTGCGCCAGTCACATTTGTATAAAAGGTAGGATCTACTTTATAATCTTCTCCTAATTTACATATTGCAAAAGAGGAAAGAGAAGCATATTTAGTGAAATTAATATTTCCTTGATAATGTGATATATCATTTCCATAAGTTACAATATGATTATTTCTTAATGCGATAGCTTCGTGTTTGATAAAAGAGTTATCTTCTGAATCGATCATCATATCATCATCATTTTCTTTTGATGTGCTTTGCCCAATATGAGTAGGTAAAGAATTAATAGTATTACTATTTATTCTATTAATACTATTTCTTAAGGTTGTAGCCATTAATAATGTACATAATAAGGATAAATACGTTGTATATTCTTTTTTCATTTTATTTACCTCCTTTACATCACGATTCTAAAAAAGATTAAAAATGATGTAAATATAAAGAGATAAAAGCCGTTAAAAACAATTAAAAATAGTAAAAAAAAGCCTTTTTTTATTGAAAAATTGAATAAAAATGAAAAATAACCTTTTTTAAGTAACTTAAAAAATAAATAAATGCAAATGTATGTATTTATTTATCGAAATTTGATAAAATAAAACAAACAAGAGCGTTAGAGGGAAATTATGGAACCAAAAAAAACAGTTTTTATTGAAAGACTAGAAGAACTTAATACTTCTTTCTATAATCAATTTCATGAATATCCAGATGATGTGTTTTCTTCTTCAGGAAGAATTGAAATTATCGGTAATCATTTAGACCATAATCATGGGTCTGTAATGGTCGGAACTATCGATCTATCTATTCTTGCAGTAGTAAAACCGACACAAGATAATTCTATTAGATATGTAACTTCCACATTTCCAGAAATTAAAATTGACCTTTCATCTTTGGAATTTAATGAAATGGAATGTGGTACTTCGTTAGCAATAATAAAGGGAATATTATTTCAAATGAAGCAACTAGGATATAATATTGGAGGATGTAAAATCTTTTCATCCACGAACATATTTAAGGGAGCGGGTGTATCCTCTTCCGCTGCATTTGAAAATTTAATTGGTCAAATAATGAATTATTATTATAATGATTCAAAAATAAAACCTATGGAAAGAGCGAAAATCTCCCAATATGCGGAAAGAGTATATTTCAATAAACCTTGTGGCTTATTAGATCAAGCAGGAATAGCCCTTGGTGGCATCAATTATATCGATTTTTATAGCGTGGATCATCCTAAAACGAAAAAAATTGAATATGAATTTAAGAAATATGATTTCATCATTGTTAATACGCGTGATTCTCATTCTAAATTGATTGCCAATTATTCTCAAATAATTGATGATATGAAATTGATTGCTAATCATTATAGTAAAGAATATTTGATTGATGTTGATGAGAAAAAATTCTTTTCCGAAAAAGATGAATTAGCTAAAGCTTATGGAGAACGTTCGGTAGGAAGAGCAGTACATTTTTTTGAAGAAAATAGACGAGTTAAGAATGCTTTTGCTGCATTGATGAATAATGATGAAGATACATTTGCTCGCTTGATTCAAGAATCTGGAGATTCATCTTATTCTTTACTAAAGAATTGTTATGTGGAAAATGAAGAAGAAAATTTGCCAAAAGCTATTAAATTATCTAAATCCATTATTAAAAAGGGCGCTGTCCGCGTTCATGGGGGAGGATTTGCTGGTACAATTTTAGCTTTTATCGATAAAGAAGAATCACGTGAATATATTCGAATAATGAGAAAATATTATGGTTATAAAAATGTTAGAAAATTAAATATATCCCGTTATGGTTCAAGATATGTTGGTAAAGTAAAAAAATATATAGGAGTGGAACAATGAACAAAAGAGAATATTGCCAAAATTTTATAGAATCAATCAAAAATAAAGATGATAATTTATATCGTTTCTTTACCCA
>JBJFEV010000040.1:0-11408 GCA_051891155.1 Bacilli bacterium | reverse complement strand
TATGAATACAGATAGTTTTGATTCGCTGTTTGTTATTCTATTTTATGATATTTTAAAATCGTCTTTATTTATAGACTGAAAAGCAAAACCTTTTCTATGCTAGCATAATATTATGGATCTTAACTTTATGATTCATCCCCAAAATGTGGTGTTAAATTCTAAAAAAGAGATAAACATATTTATTCTCAACATAACATCTTTTTCTTTTTTATAATTATTTATTGTTTTTTTACACATACTTTATATAATCAATATGGTGATAAAAATGAACAAATTTCTAAAAAACAAAGTATTTGCTTTTGATCTAGACGGAACTCTTGTAAATTCCAAAAAAGAATTATTATCTTCAACTAAAGAAGCTATTTTCGAACTTATTAATAATGGAGCATATATTGTTTTAGTTTCAGGAAGAACTTATGAAGGAATAATTCCTATTGCCAAAGAATTAGAATTAGATAAATATGGAGGATTTATTTGTTCATATAACGGAGGACTTATTAAAAAGCCTTCTGATGAAAAAATAATTTTTGATAAAAAATTTTCTTATTCACAAGCAAAAGAAATCCATGATTTTTTAACCCATAACAACATTTCTTCCATAACATATAAGAATAACGATATATTAACAACAGATGATATAAATGAATATATGCTTTATGAAGAAAAATGTTTAGGACTCAAAGTTAAGAAAGTGCCTTCACTAGATTTATATATATGTGATGGAGTAAATAAATTGCTTGGAACTGATAATCCAGAAAAAATCAAAAACATTATAAAAATTCTTAAAAACAGCTTCCCATATATTGAAGCATATACCAGTGCAGATTTTTTTCTAGAAATTACTCCAAAAGGAATAATGAAATCGAATTCTTTAAAAATATTATTAGAATCATTAAATTTAACAAAAGAGGATTTGTTTGCATTCGGCGATGGTAATAATGATATATCTATGCTTGATTTTGCTCATACCTCTATCGTGATGGAAAATGCATCTGATGAAGTAAAAAAACATGGAACATACATCACGCACTCTTGTGATACAGACGGCATCAGCTTTGCACTTAAGAATATCAAAGAGGGAAAGTGGCGCTAAAAAAAAGAGGGAAACCTCTTTTTTATGAATTATCAGAAGCTTTAGTTGCTATTGATAAAGCAAGCTTTAGTAAATCATAGATTACTTCTAGAATTGCTAATACTAAATTATTTATATATTCGATATTATATAATTTGAATAAGTGTTTCATCATTTTTCTTTCTTCTTCTGTAGCCAAACCATCTTCTTCCAAAATTTCTAATGCTCTTACTTGCGCTTTCTTTTCTGTTTTTATTTCCATAAAAGCACACACAAATGAAGAAATAAAAATTATTAATCCTAATACGATAGCGACAATAGTTATATATCCTTCGCAATTGAAGAATAATACATCAAGAACAAGACCAATTAACAAAATAGGAAGGAAAGCAAAAGGTCCAAAAACAACGATAGGAGTTAATCTTATTCTTTTTTTCATATCCTCATCGCCTTCTTTATCAAGAATTGCCAAAGATGCTTTTTGACTAGCCATAGCTAAAGAAGTAATACTTTTTTTACGATATGTAAATCTTCTTAGACGTACTCTTTTGAAATAATGACTATAGCTATTACCAAATAAGATAGAACCATTTTTTGTAATCTTTATTTTAGATAAGTCATTATCATCCAAAATCTTTCGACATGCCTCTTCTCCAGTAACACCGGCTGAGTTCTTTTTCCGATTATATTTGAGATAACTAATTGTAAGATAGATAGAGACACAAAAAGCAAATACAGAAATCAAAACTATCAATGCTCCTACAATGACCAGAGCAACGATCAATGTTTCTGTAAATCCATTAAGCGTATCCTCTAAAAATAAAACATTGTTCATATTCATTTTCCCCTTTACAATTAAAGTATATCATTTTCTTAAAATATTTGTAGATTTTTATCAAAAAAACCTTGCTAGTTCATTTACTAACAAGGTCATAATTATTATTTTAATCCATTAGGATTATTTTTTTGCCATTTCCAAGAGGAAGCACACATGTCTTCAATAGAATATTTTGCTTTCCATCCTAATTCTTTTTCAGCTTTAGAAGAAGACGCATAAGAAGCATCAATATCACCAGGTCGACGTGGATCAATAACATATGGGAGTTCTTTTCCACAAGCTTTTTCAAAAGCATGAATCACATCTAAAACCGAGTACCCATTGCCTGTTCCTAAATTGTAGATAAATACACCATTTTCTTCATGTTTTTTTAATGAAGCTAAATGGCCGTTAGCCAAATCAACAACATGAATATAGTCTCTAACTCCTGTACCATCTTCGGTATTATAATCATTTCCGTAAACGTGGATTTTTTCAAGTTTGCCTACGGCAACACGAGCGATATATGGAAGTAAATTATTTGGTATACCGTTTGGATCTTCTCCAATTAATCCCGATTCATGAGCCCCGATTGGATTAAAATATCTTAACAAGACAATAGACCACGAATTATCAGAAGCATAAAGATCATTTAAAATTCTTTCAATATATAATTTCGTGGTTCCATATGGATTAGTGGTTCCGCCTGTTGGGGAATCTTCACTAAGAGGTAACTTAGTAGGTGTACCATAAACTGTTGCACTTGATGAGAAGATAATTTTCTTAACATTATGCTCTTTCATAACTTTTAGAAGGGTAATTGTTCCTCCAATATTGTTATCATAATATTCTAAAGGAAGGCGACAAGATTCACCAACTGCCTTCAAACCCGCGAAATGGATTACCGAATAGATATTGTTTTGAGAAAATATTTCTTCTAACGCTTCCTTATTCCTTATATCAGCATTGATGAATTTTACATTTTTACCAGTTATTTTCTTTATTCTGTTTACCGCTTCTTGGGATGAATTAGATAAATTATCAACAATTATTACATCGTATCCATTTTCTAATAATTCAATTACTGTATGGCTACCAATATAGCCCGCGCCGCCAGTAACAAGTATAGTTTTCATATTTTTTTGTTCTCCTTTGTCTCTTTCATTATATGAGAGTTTAATTATAAATTAAAGGTAAAATTTTCTTTTATGACAATATAAAAAAATTTGAAAAATGATTAATTTTGCTTTATTTATTTTTTTAAAGTGATATGTTTATCTATATAAATGAGGTGACTTTATGGAAGAATTAAAGAAACGTATTTTAGAGGAAGGTAAAGTTATAAATAATGAGATATTAAAAGTCGATAATTTTATCAATCATCAAATCGATGTGGAACTTCTTAATGATATTTCTGCCTACCTAGCAAATCAATTTGAAAAGGTCGATAAGATATTAACTGTAGAAACAAGTGGTATCGCCTTTGCTATTGGTGTTGCTCAACAATTAGGAAATATTCCAGTGGTGTTCGCTAAAAAAAGTAGATCCGCTCTAACCGATAATAATGTTTATTCTGCAGAAGTAAAATCATTCACTAGAAAAACTAATTCTACAATCATCGTTGATAAACGCTTTTTAAAAGAAGGTGAAAATATTTTATTTGTCGATGATTTTCTTGCTGAAGGGAATGCTGCTCTTGGACTTTTAGATATTTGTAACCAAGCTAAATGTAATGTTCTTGGAATTGCCGTAGTCATTGAAAAATCTTTCCAAGGGGGAAGAAAAAAATTAGAAGGGGCTGGGGTAAAAGTCATTTCTGCCGCATCTATCGGTAATTTTGAAAATAATACTCCCATTTTTGATTAATAATTTCAAAAGATATATGAAAACGCTTTCTATATAAAGTTGTCGTTTTTATATATCTTTTTTTCTTTTTGATATGATAAATTAAACTTGTTAGAAGTGATTCTGACGTTTTCGTATAATTACCCTAATTGGTGGGAAAGTCTCTACGCTGAACCTTAATTCAGCACTACGAAACAAGATCATATGCATCCTGTCTGTTATAATAGACTTTCTTTTTCATTTTAGGAAACTTAAGAGGAGAAAGAAAAAATATGAAAAAAACAATCAAAGCTCTTGCATTATCAGCTGCTTTACTTTCAATTAGCGCTGGTGCACTAGTATCATGTGGAGGAGAAAGCAAACAAAAAGTTGGCTTAATCTGTTTACATGGAGAAACTTCAACTTACGATAAGAATTTTATTGATGCTTTTAAAGCTGCTTGTGAAGCAAAAAATTTACAAGCTATCATTAAAACTGACGTCCCTGAAAGTGAAGAAGCTTACAACACTGCAAAAGACTTAGTAGATCAAGGCTGTAACTTCGTTTTTGCTGATTCATTCGGCCATGAATCACACATCTTAAGAGCCGCTCAAGAATCTCCAGAAGTTCAATTCAGCCACGCAACTGGTACAATGGCTCACACAGCAAACGTTGCAAACTTCCATAATGCATTTGCTTCTATATATGAAGGTAGATATTTAGCAGGTGTTGCTGCTGGATTAAAACTTCAAGAAATGGGTTCAACAAATCACAACATCGGTTATGTTGGTGCTTTCCCATACGCTGAAGTTAAATCAGGTTACACAGCTTTCTATCTAGGTGTTAAATCAATTATTTCTGATGTTACTATGGATGTTGTTTTCACTGGTTCATGGTACGATGAAACAGCAGAAAAGAATGCCGCACTTAACTTAATTGACACCTACAAAGTTGCTTTAGTATCTCAACATGCTGACTCAATGGGTGCTCCAACAGCTTGTGAAAATAAAAAAGTTCCTAACGTTTCATACAATGGTTCAACAGAAAATCAATGTCCAAATACATTCGTGGTTTCTTCTAAAATCAATTGGCAACCATATTTTGAATATTGCTTTGATCAAATTGCTTCATCAAAAGCAATTGATACTGACTGGTCAGGTACACTTGGTTCAACTCTATATGATGGTTCAGTCGCATTAACTTCTTTTGGAAAAGCTGCTGCTTCTAATACAGAAACAAAATTAAATGAAGTTGCTGCTTCTTTAAGAGATGGTTCCTTAAAGGTATTTGATTGCTCTAAATTCACAGTTAAAGGCGAAAACTTAACATCATACATGGCTGATGTTGATACTGATGCTGCTTATACTCCTGATACCGAAGTTATCAAAACTGAAGATGGCGTTACATATTTTGCTGAAAGCGTATATCGTTCCGCTCCATATTTTGATATTGATATCGATGGAATTAACGTCCATATTAATTAAAAAATGATATTTACCCAAGGGCGCTTGTCCTTGGGTTTTCCACTTTTTTCTAGGAGGCACAATGAGCGAAAAAATAAGCAATATTATCACAGAAAATACTAATCCAGAAACTAGCATCCGCTTTGAAAATATCACCAAAAGATTTGGAGAAGTTTGGGCAAATAAAAACGTTAGTTTTGAAATGTATAAAGGGGAAATTCTTTCTTTACTCGGAGAGAATGGTAGTGGTAAGACTACTTTGATGAATATGCTCTCAGGCATCTATTATCCTGATGATGGGAACATATATGTCAAAAACCAACGTGTAACTATCAAATCACCTCGTGATGCTTTTAAATATGGTATTGGTATGATTCATCAACATTTTAAATTAGTCGATGTATTTACTTGTATTGAAAATATTGTTTTAGGCATTGAAGATAAAGAAAAAGCTAAAATTAATAATGCTAAAGAGATATGCCAAAGCATCTGTAATAAATATGGATTTATCATTGATCTAAACAAAAAAGTATATGATATGTCAGTATCTGAAAAACAAACTTTAGAGATAATTAAAGTTTTGTATCGTGGTGCTGATATCTTAATTTTAGATGAACCAACCGCTGTGTTAACTCCTTCAGAAATACAAAGATTATTCAATGTATTAAGAAATATGAAAGATGATGGTAAATCTATCATTATCATTACTCATAAACTTAATGAAGTAATGGAAATTTCATCTCGTGTTGTCGTGTTAAGAAAAGGAGAATGTATCGGATCAGTTCTTACTTCCCAAACTAGTGAAAAGCAATTAACTGAAATGATGGTAGGAGAAAAAATTGATTTAAATATTCAAAGAGATGAACCTACAAATTGTGAAAAAAGGTTAATTGTTAAAAACTTAAGCTGCAGAAATAAAGATGGACTCAAAGTGTTAGATAATGTGTCCTTCACAGCTTATAGTGGCAAAATATTAGGGATTGCGGGAATTTCTGGAAGTGGTCAGAAAGAAGTCTTAGAATCTATCGCTGGTCTAGTCAAATTAGAAACAGGCGAAATTGAATATTTTGATCCAAAAGATCATGTGAAGAAAAATTTAAGAAATAGAACTCCTATGCAAATTAGAGAATTAGGAGTAAGATTATCTTTCGTTCCAGAAGATCGTTTAGGAATGGGGTTAGTAGGTAATATGAACATCATTGATAATATGATGTTAAGAAGTTATCAAAAAGGATACGCGATATTCGTCGATAGAGATAAGCCTAAAAAATTAGGAGAAAAAATTATTGAATCACTCCAAGTTAAAACTCCTTCTATTAATACCCAAGTTAGAAAATTATCTGGTGGTAATGTTCAAAAAGTTTTAGTCGGAAGAGAAATCGCTGCCTCTCCAAAAGTCTTAATGGCAGCTTATCCAGTTAGAGGCTTAGATATTAATTCATCATATACCATATATAACCTCTTAAATGAACAAAAAAATAAAGGCGTTGCAGTCATCTTTGTTGGGGAAGACTTGGACGTGCTTCTTGCTCTTTGCGATGATATTCTAGTTCTAGGAGAAGGCAAAGTAAGAGGTATCGTGGATGCAAGAAAAGCCACGAAAGAAGAAGTTGGTATGATGATGACCAAATCAAATTATGAAAAGGAGAGTGATATCCATGAATAAAAATCATGAACCTTTATTCCACATTGTTAAAAGAAGTGATATCACTTTTAAAAAAGCTCTTCTTATTAGAAGTATTGCTTTACTAGCTGGTTTAGTATCAATTTGTTTACTAATGCTAATATTTACTGGTGCCAATCCATTTGCCGTAGTTGGAAACTTATTTTCAGGAGCTTTTGGTACCGAAAGAAGATTTTGGATTTTATTAAGAGATAGCTGTTTACTTCTTGGCGTAGGTCTTGCTTTAGTTCCTGCCTTTAAGATGAAGTTTTGGAATTTAGGAGGCAACGGACAAATTTTAATCGGTTCCTTAGTATCAATAATATGCATGAAATACATGGGTGAAGCTGGTGTAAGTGATCCTCTTATTATCTTAGTAATGATACCATCTTCCATTCTTGCTGGTGCGATTTGGGCGTTAATACCTGCTTTATTTAAAGCATTCTTTAACACCAATGAATCATTATTTACCTTGATGATGAATTACATTGCTGCGGGAATTGTATCCTTCTTTTTAGCGGTCGCTGTTACTTCCGGTTCTGGCACTTTACCAACACTATCTGCCGGTAATCTTCCTAACTTAGGTAATCAATATTTATTAACAATTATCGTAGTTATCCTATTATTAATAATAATGACCATTTATCTAAAATATACCAAACAAGGATATGAACTTACCGTTGTTGGTGAAAGTCAAAATACCGCTCGTTATGTTGGTATCAATGTTAAATTTGTTATCATTAGGACTATGGTTATTTCTGGAGCAATATGCGGACTTATTGGTCTACTCTTGGCAGCAGGAATCAACCATACCATCAATACTGAATCCGCTAAAAACATGGGTTTTACTGCAATAATGGTTGCTTGGCTAGCTAAGTTTAATCCTCTTATTATGGTTGCTACATCATTCTTTATTTCCTTTTTAACTAGAGGCATGTCCCAAGTACAAACAGCCTTTGGAATAACAAACAATTCCATTTCTGATATTATCATCGGACTTGTATATTTCTTCATTATTGGATGTGAATTCTTCATTCAATATAAAATAATATTCATCAAAAAACAAACAAAAGAAGAATTGCAAAAAAAGGAGAGTGAGCAATTATGATGACATTATTTAATTCAATTATTCCTGCCGCCATTGCTATCGCTACTGTTTTCCTCTTTGGATGTACTGGTGAAATTATTATGGAAAAGGCCGGACACTTAAACCTAGGTATCCCAGGTGTTATGTGTATGGGTACAGTAGGGGGATGTGTTGGCGTCAGAATCTGTGTTATTATGTTTGGCACTCACACCATCAACTGGTTTGTATTAGTATTACTTACCTTAATCTTTAGTGCCTTATTCTCTTCTATAGGAGCGCTCATCTATGCGTTTTTAACCGTATCGCTCAAATGCAATCAAAATGTTACTGGTTTAGCATTAACTACTTTTGGTGCTGGTTTTGCCGATTATTTTATGACCACGATTAATAAAGCTAATTTCGCGATAGCTAGTAAAGTAATAAGATATTCCTTACCTTTTGCATCTAATCTAGGCGTTTTTGGAAAAATATTTTTAGACCATGGTATTTTAGTTTATCTTGCCATTGCTATAGCTATAATTACTTCATTAATACTAAGCAAAACTCGCGTTGGTTTATCATTAAGAGCAATTGGGGAAAATCCTGCAACTGCGGATGCGGCTGGTATCAATATTACCAAATACAAATACTTAGCAATTTTAAGCGGATCTATTATCGCCGGATTTGGAGGAGTATTCTATGTTATGGACTTTGTAGGTGGTTCATGGGAAAATTCCATTACCATTCAAGCCTTTGGTTGGTTAGCTATTGCTTTAGTTATCTTTACCGTATGGAAACCCGCTCTAGCTATAGGCGGTTCCATCGTATTCGGTATCCTTTACATTGTTCCTTACTATACTTCTGGTATTTCTTTTGCTCAAATGAAAATATTGAATCTTCTTCCATATGTAGTAACAGTTATAGTTCTGATAATCACTTCAATAGTGGGAAGAAAAAACGTTCAACCTCCTCAATCTTTAGGAATGTCTTATTTCCGTGAAGAAAGATAACATACTATAATAAATTAATAATAAAGAGTTTCACTAGAAGCTCTTTTTTGTTGCTATAACATTTTTGATTTCTTGACAGATATTTAAATAAGCACACTTGGACTTATAGACAATATAAATCCCTCGATGAATATAGAAGTCTTCCAGTTCAATCTCAATCAATTTTCCGTTTTTAATTTCTTGTTGACAAACAGAGCGAGGAAGAATAGATACACCATAATTTTGAGATACCAATTCTTTAATCAAATTGATGTTTTCTAATTCTAGCATCACATTGTAACGATTAAGAGAATCACCATTGTTAATAAGGAACTCTTCAATTAGTGTTCGTGTATTAGATTTTCTTTCACGCAAAATCAGTTTTTCTTTTTGCAGTAATAAACGATTAATTTTTTTCATATTTTTAAAAGAATGCGATGGTGAAGTAACAAGAATCATCTCATCTTCAGCAAGCAAATAAGAATTAATATATGATTCCTTAGGAAATTGTCCTTCTATAATGGCGAAATCTAACACATCATTTTTAACGCCTTTATATATTTTTTCCATATTATCGGTATGAAAATTAATTGAGATGTTCGGAATATTTTTGATAACAACATTCAAAATTGATGGAATCAAATATTCACCAGCGGTTAAAGTAATACCTATATCAATAAATTTATTCGTAGAATTGATATTCAAAATATCTTCATTCATTCTTAAATCCAATGATTTAAATTTATCGTAGTATTGCACTAAAATTTCTCCTGCGGGAGTTAAAATTAGATTTCTACCTTTTTTAATAATTAGTTTTTGATTATATTCTTTTTCCAATGACTTTATATGCTGACTTATTGCGGGTTGAGTAAGATTTAAAGTGTTAGCCGTCTTCGTATAATTCTTTTCTTTTGAAAGAATATACAAACTCAATAATCTTTCATCGATCATAGTACCTCCTCAAACTATAAATTTTTCTTATAAATATATAATTTATTATAATTTGATTTTATCAAAAATAGGCATTATAATCAATGTATAAATCAATGATTATAATGATAAAAAATGTTAGAAAGGAGGAATTAACAAATGGAAAATATTAGAAATGTAATCGATAATTTTTATTCAACTCTCGGTCAAGATAGTTATGTACCAGTTGTAGTCATTTGTATCGCTATCATTTTAATTTCCGGTTTTTTAATGACTCGGCTAACAAAATTGTTAAAATTACCAAATGTTACCGCCTATATTGCTGTAGGTATCTTAATTGGTCCTTATTGCTTTGGCTTAGTTACAGATAAAGTAATAAGTGGAATGGAATTTATTACCGATATTGCAACAGCATTTATCGCCTTTGGAGCGGGAAGATATTTCCGGCTCGATGTTTGGAAAAAGAATGGTGTTAAAGCAATTATTATCACCATTATTGAAGCCTTGCTGACATCTGTCTTAACTTTTGTGGTTTTATTCTTTATTTTGAGAATGAATTGGCAAATTGCCTTGCTCCTTGCTTCAATTGCTTCTGCCTCCACTCCTACTTCCACAATGGTTACTATCCGTCAATATAAAGCCAAGGGAAAATTTGTTGATATTTTATTACAAGTGATGGCACTAGATATTGCAATTGCATTAATTACCTATTCCATCGCAATGACTTTTGTAACTTCATCTTCATCAAGCTCTGTTAATGTTTTAGACATTGTCTTACCTTTAATTTACAATTTTGCTTCTATTATTATTGGAGCCGGTTGTGGTTTCTTGTTAAAATTATTAATCCCAAATAAACGTACTACAGATAATCGTTTGATCATTGTTATTGCTGTATTATTTGGATTCTGTGGACTTGTTACTTCATTTAATGTTTCACCTCTTCTAGGTTGCATGGCAATAGGAATGGTTTATATCAACTTAACAAATGATGATAAACTATTTAAACAAGTTAATTATTTTACACCACCTTTCCTTCTATGTTTCTTTGTTAAATCAGGTATGACATTTGATATCACTAAACTCGCATCTTTAGGATTAGTCGGTCTTGCTTATTTCTTAGTAAGAAATATTGGAAAATACTGCGGTGGATTGCTTGGTTCTCTAGTTACAAAACAAGAGAAAAAAACAAAATATTTATTAGGCTTAACTCTATTCCCACAAGCGAGTATAGCCATCTCTTTAGCAGCCTTATCCGCTCGTACCATAGGAGGAGAACTAGGAGACAAAATTCAGATCATTATTTTATCTTCTGCCTTATTAAATGAGTTTATTGGTCCAGCATTAAGTAAAATCGCATTACAAGCAGCAGGTACCTTTACCATCAATAAAGAAGAAAAAGAAACTCCTTCTATCTTATTAAATAAAATAGAAAAAGAAGATAAATCTTTAGATCAAATCATCCAAGAGCATCTTGAAAAAGCAAATCAAATAAATGAGCAGATGACTGACGAAGAAGCAGTCGATGAATTGCTTGAAGAAGACGTGTACTCACAAGCAAATTCCAAACAACTTCATACGCGTCAC
>JBJFEV010000039.1:0-11609 GCA_051891155.1 Bacilli bacterium | reverse complement strand
AGACGAATCATATATAACTTCATTTTTAGGGGCTTCTACTACTTCTGCTTTATGAATTTTAATTGTTTGATGACAAACAATGCAACCACATTTTTTATGATTGTAATCAACTGGATTAACAGCTTGACAATATGGACACTTAATTTTTGCATTTATCATAGTTATCACCTCTTATACAATAATATATACTATTATTGTAAATTTTGCATTAAAAATTAATTTTCTTGTTTTTTCTTTATAAAAGAAGAATAATTAGTATATGACAAACAGTGTGAGGAGACAATATGAAATATTTAATTATGTCAGATATACATGGATCATCATTTTATTTGAATAAAGTTTTAGAAAACACAAAAGGTAAATATGATGAGATAATTATTCTTGGAGATGTTTTATATCATGGACCAAGAAATGACTTACCTTATGGCTACGCTCCTAAAGAATGTATCTCTTTATTAAATCCCTTAAAAGATATTATTATTTGTGTAAGAGGAAATTGTGATGCTGAAGTTGATCAAATGGTCCTTTCTTTTACTATTCAAAACGATTATTATTTTACGCATAATAAAAAGGTGATTTATTGTAGCCATGGCCATCATTTAGATTTTGATAATTTAGATAAGTACAAAGCCGATGTTTGTTTATATGGTCATTTTCATATACCTTGTTTAGAAAAAAAGGGAAATGTCTTGTTGGCTAATCCTTCATCTATCTCTATTCCTAAATCCAAAGAAGGTGGATGCTATATGATTTTAGATGAAGAAGGTTTTCATTTATATAATTTAGAAAATCAAGAAATTAAATCATTTCTTTTAGATTAATCACATTTTATTTTTCAAAGAAAGGAGGAGGACAATTTATGATTTGCATCATCGCAGAAAAACCATCTTTAGCTAGAAATATTATTGCCGCGATAGATCCAAAGATGAAAAAATATGATGGATATTATAGCAATGATTCATATATTGTAACTTATGCTTTTGGCCACCTCTTTTCTTTATATGATATTGAGCAATATGATCCTTGTTATAATCCTAATCAAAAAAAGAGTTGGACATTAGATAATCTTCCTTATTTTCCTGACCCATTTAAATTTGGTTTAAGAAACGATGAAGGATCAATCAAACAATATAAAATAATTCGTTCTCTTGTTAATAGGGATGATGTTGATATTGTGGTTAATGCGGGCGATAGTGATCGTGAAGGAGAGATAATCGTTCGCATTATTCTTTCGTATGCATTAAAAACACAAAAGGATATTAGAAGACTTTGGATGCCAGACCAAACACCTAAAACTATAAAGAAAGAACTTTCTATTATGAAAGAAGATCGTGAATATGATTCTCTGGCTAATGAGGGTTTAGCGCGTACTTATGTTGACTGGATGTTTGGAATTAATTTATCACGTTATGCGACGATTAAGGCTTCTTCTCTTTTTAGAGTAGGAAGAGTTATAGTTCCTATTGTTAAGGTTATTTATGATAAAGAAATGGAAATAAGAAATTTTGTTAGTCGAAAGTACTATTCTATAATTTCTAAAACAAAAGTAAAAGGAGAAGAAGTTGAATTAATCTCTAAACGTGAGTTTAATATTGATGGTCAATGTGATCCTAAAGAGGTATTAAAAGAGGCTAAGGATTTTTCTGATGAATATAATAAACATCTATGTACTGTGACAAATATTATTAGTGAACCAAAAATAATTCCTTCGCCTCGTTTATTTTCTTTGTCTGATTTGCAAGGCGTATTAGGAAAAAAATTTAAATATAATATGGATAAATCTTTAAAAATAGTTCAGTCTTTATATGAAAAAGGATTTTGTTCTTATCCTAGAACTCCTACTTCTTATCTTGCTGAAAATGAGAAAGATAAATTTAAAGAAATAATTGCTTCTTTTCAAAAACTAGGAAAAAATATTATTTTTAAAGATAATAAACATATTTTTGATGATTCGAAAATCGAATCGCATTCCGCGATTACTCCAACATATAAAATTCCTCGTAAACAAGATTTGCTAGAAGAAGAGCAAAAAGTATATAAAGTAATTGTCGATCGTTTTTTTGCGGTTTTTGCTAAAGATCCTTGCATAGTTCAAAGAACGATTATTGATATAGATTTAGACGGACTAGAACAATTCAAATTAAGAGGGGACGTCATGTCATCTAAGGGTTGGACTGAATTTGAGCCTCGAGAAAAGAAGGACAAGCTTTTACCTTCATTGGAAGTGGGAGAAACATTTCCTCCTTTATTTAAACCAGTATTAAAAGAAACTAAGCCTCCTAAAAGATATACAACTGAAACCTTAAATAACTTTTTAAAAAATCCTTTTAAAGATATAAAAAAGATTAAGAAGAATGAAGAGGATGAAGAAAGTAAAGATGATTCAGTTATCGAAGATGATAGTGAGGATTACAAAGCGATGTTTGAGGGTGTCGAACTTGGAACGGAAGCAACGCGATCTACTATAATTAATAACGCGATTAATTCTAAATATATTTCCTTAAGAAATAATGTTTATTATTTGGAAACTGGAGGGGAATTTTATATTGAATCCTTAGAAAAACTAAAAATTAGCCTTCCTAAGGAGAAGACCGCTGAACTTGGTCGTTCGTTAAAAAAAGTGTACCGAGGTGAAATAAGCGTTTCGGATTGTGTGGACTTAGCTAAGAAAGACATATTAGATGTATTTTCTCAAAGAAAAGTGGTTTTAGACGGAAGAGCAATAGGAGAAATTATTTGTTCTTGTCCTTATTGCAATAATGGTCAAATAAAAGGAATTAAGTTTGGGTACTATTGCACTAATCCAGAATGTAAAAAAGGAATCTCTTATGATAATAAATACTTTGCAAGTATAGGAGTAAGAGTATCACCTGCCCTTGTTAGAATATTGATGACTGAAGGAATTGTTAAATTAGATAATTTAGTTTCAAAAAAAACAGGAAAAAGATATAGTGCTTATGTTGAAATGGATTATAATGATAAATATCCTAAGTTTAATATGAAGTTTGTTAAATAAAATCTCTTAGAGAAAGGAAGTAAAAAATGAAAAATAATATATTTGTTGAAAATTACACTTCTTGTTTATCTTTAAAAGAAACAGAAGTCGCTATTAAGTTAGTGAAAGATACCTTTGAAAATTTGCTCGCTATAAAATTGAATTTAACAAGAGTATCTGCACCTATTTTTGTTAATCCACATACTGGATTAAATGATAATTTAAATGGATATGAAAAAGCAGTTAATTTTATTGTGCAAGAAAACAAAAAAGAATTGGAAGTTGTTCAATCTTTAGCTAAATGGAAAAGAAATGCGCTAAAAAAGTATGGGTTTACTGTTGATTCAGGAATATATACTGATATGAACGCGATAAGACCTTTTGAAGACTTAGATAATCTTCATTCTTTATACGTTGATCAATGGGACTGGGAAAGAGTTATTAGTTTAGAAGAAAGAAATGAAAGTTTTTTAAAAAGAATTGTAAAAGATATATATGAAGTATTAAAAGATACAGAAAGAAAAGCACATATCACTTATCCGGTGCTTGGAAAGACTTCGCTTCCAGAAGATATCACGTTTATTTCAAGTGAAGAACTTGAAGAACTATATCCTTCTTTAACTCCTAAAGAAAGAGAAAATATTTATTGTAAAGAACATGGTGCTGTATTCCTTATGCATATAGGGGGAAAACTAAAAGATGGTAATCCTCATGATGGTCGAGCGGCTGATTATGATGATTGGAGCTTAAATGGCGACATTTTATTATGGTATGAACCACTAAAGATTGCTTATGAAGTTTCTTCGATGGGGATTAGAGTAAATAAAGAATCATTGCTATCTCAAATTAAAGAAAAAGGCGAAGAATATAAACTTGATTTACCTTATCATCAAGATATATTAAATGAGCGTCTACCTTTAACAATTGGAGGAGGAATTGGTCAATCAAGAATGTGTATGTTTATGCTTAAGAAAGTGCATATTGGAGAGGTACAAGCTTCTTATTGGACAGAAGAAGATATCGATGCTTTCGCGCAAATTGGCGTCCATCTTCTATAATATAGAAAGGTAAGTAATTGTTTTGTATTATTACTTAAAGGGTGAAAGAGAATGTTGAAATTATTATTGATATTACCTTTTGTAATTTTCTTTTTAGTTTTTGGAATACTTGGAATAAGCAAACATATTGTTATTGCAATTATTTTTCTTACCATTGCAGCATGTCTATTTTTCGCTTTTTGCATTTTACTTGGTGCATCTATTTTTAAGAAAAGAGTCGAAAAAAAAGGATTTGAAACAGAAGCAATTATTTTAGGATTTATTGATACTCTCGCGGGAAAATATGAAACTCATGATTTTGACGAAGCGTCAGCACATGGGGCATATTTATTAAGAATAGAATACTTTGATGAAAAAGGCGAAAAACATATTAAGTTAACAGATAAAGTTATTCATGGTTCTAAAGCCTGTAAATTAAAAAAAGGTGATGCATTAAAAATTAGATGTAAAGGAGCGTCTATTGTCGTGATAGATGAGAAGTACTAATTTATGCATCCGCTAAAACATTTTTTTACGATTACTAAACATCGTCATCTGGTAATTAAACATTGTTTTAAAGTGGGAATTGGTTGGCAAGGATTATTCCATGATTTATCAAAATATGGCCCTTTTGAATTTATTCCTGGTATGAAATATTATCAAGGTGATAGGTCTCCTAATGATAAGGAAAGAGAAGAGAAAGGATATTCTTCTGCCTGGCTTCACCATAAAGGAAGAAATAAACATCATTTTGAATATTGGGTAGACATAAATATTACTACTCATACATATGAGCCTTGCATAATGCCACTAAAATATGTCAAAGAAATGTTTTGTGATCGCATTGCTGCAACAAAGGTTTATTTAAAAGATAAGTATGAAGATTCTTCCGCATTAAATTATTTTTTAACTCATTCTTCACGCGATAAAATGCATCCTAAAACTGCTGAATTATTAGAAGGATGGTTGAGATTACTTGCTGAAGTAGGAGAGAAAAAAGCCTTTAAGCAAATTAAGAAAATAAAAAACAGGTCTTCTTATTAATCGACCTGTTTTTTTACGTTATTTTAAAATTTAATTGGTTTCATTTCAATTGTTTCATGAAGCTCTTTTTTCGCGGAGTCTGTTACCCAATAACCTTCTTTTCCTTTGAATTCGAAATAAGCTGAATTTTTGCTTCGACTATAAGGATTTTCTGGAAGAAGCAATCTTTCCACTGGTGTTAATTTAGAATAATTTTTTGATCTTCTATTTGGAAGTATTCTACCAAGTGAATCATATCTATTTTCTTCTAAAAGTATAGAGGAAGGGACTAGTTCGATAAAGGAAGCGCCAAGCATCATTCCTATTTGTTTATATTTGTGATAAGTTTCAATATCTTGTTGAGTAATTTCTGGAAGTTTATTCAAATCCATCAATTCACGAATATCAATTATTTTTACTTTTTTTCCAAGAGGATTTTTTCTTAAACGAGGTATGTAAGAATAAACAATATCTTCCCCTCTTTTACGAGTTAATGCTTCTACAGCTTCTAGAATTCTTTCGCCAAATATAACTTTAATTAGTGATGAATTACAATCGGTACAAGCAAGCAATTCATGAAGAATCGCAGTGACTATTTCTGCCATATCTTTGAAGGAAGAAGCAACAATTTGAAGATGTTTCATCATATCTTTACCATCTTTCCATTTTTGACCAAAATGGAAGAAAGATGCTAAGAACCATGCTTTTTGAATGAATGTTTTAGTTTTTTTATACGTTTGTTCATTATATCCAATTTGGAAAGCTTCTTGTTTTGTGATAGGGATAAAAATGCTTTGATCACTTATATCTTGGTCAGTTACTAATTCTTCAAATGAAGAAGTATTTTCATTATAAAAATATAGAATTGATATTCCTTCATTTTGTAATAAAATATCTTCTTTTCCATTTTGATTTATATATTTGTAATATTTTACTTTTTCCATTTATTTCACCTACCTAAATATATTCATTATTTATTCATTATATAATTTGACTCCTGCTTTAAGTATCTCTAAAGTCTTCTTTCTTCCTACGTCGGTTAATGGGGTTGGAAGGGAAGCCATCTCTTCATTTGTTAACTTGAGGAAGAGATTATAAGATTTAATAAGTTCATCTTTAATATCTATTTCTAATTTTTTAGCGATAGGAATATATCTTTCAAAGAAACGATATGGATAAGACAATTCGGTTACATTGTGCTTAGAATCAGTATTTACAAGAATTTGTAAATATTCTTTGATGAGCGCATATTCTTGCTTAGTTAATAAATTTTGTTTGATTCTTGTTGGAATACGATATAGTTCGTAAATAGCGATGATACTCTCTTCTTTTCTCATTGCTCTACGCCATGACTTATTGACGATGATATCAAAATCAGATTTAGTTAATTTCAATTCGATATTTTGAGTCATTAAAATTAATGTTTTTAGAGCAACGTGGGTAATATTGATTTGACCTAAACGTACAATGTTTAAAACAAATTTTGCTTCGTTTGGATTTCTAGAAAGAAGTTGCAATGCTTTAGAAGCTAGAGGTGTACAATAAACCATGTTTTCTACATCGGACCAAAATGAATTGTTTTCAATATAGAATGGAAGCTCATAGAAAAGACATAAGGCAACATTTAATACAGTCACATTAGAAGTGTTAAAGAATATTTCTAAAGCAACTTTAAATAAATGAAGTTTATCAAGGCCCTTAATTTCTAGCAAAGAATCAGCTAGCGTTTTAGCGTTGTTTTTCTTTCCTTCTCGGAATTCTAAAAAGAACTCATCAGCTTGAGCGATGTATCCTCTAGTTTCGCTAGGATCACAATAATATAAACGTGATAATAATTTAGAAGCTTGTTCATTCTTCATAAAGTCTTTATCGGATGAATTGTAATCGGTAGAATAAAGAGATTGTGGTTTAAATGACTTCTTAAGTTTATATTGAATGGATTCAGGATTAGCGGGTTCGGTTAAATATTTATCAACAAATTCTTTATTTAATTCTAAATCATTAAATTTATCATTAGCTTTAGGTGGATATTTATAATCCTTTTTGATATTTGCATTATCATCTGCTTCCCAAAGAGCTTTATAAATTTGAGAACTTAATTTAGTTAAAGGAGCATACATCGATAAAATAAAGAATGGAACCTTATCAGGTATAGGATCAACTCCGACAAAGTAAAGAGAAGAAAAAACATCCAAAGCAAAATATAAAACGTCAATTCTGGAAGTATGAGTGATGATGTAAAAATATAAATTTTGTATATAGATATTTTTTCTTAATCGATCATCATACTTGAAATACAAAGATAAAGCATCTCCTAATTTATGAGCACCTATGCGAGGAAATTTTTCATCTAATGCATCGCAAATAATTTTTGGATCGGTAGTATCATTTACTTCTTTAATAGTTTTGGCGATAAGATAAGTATAGATAGAACCATATTCATCCATATCTAGTTCATCATCAACATGTAGTAAAAGATTATCTACGTCATCGAATGTAGATTCTGTTTTTCTTCTACCAGAATTATAATTTGCTTTAATTACACTAAAAACACTTTTCATCATAAGAAACCCTCATAAATTGATATATATTCATTATAACTTTTTTGTTGATGTTTTGATAGATACAAAAATATATTTTTTGTATAAATTTTGTTTATACTTAATATATTTATCGTATTTTATTTTCTATTTTGAAGAAAAATGTAAAAAAAAGGAGAAGTTTGGAATCTTTTTACGTTATGATAGTACAAAATTTATCGACAAATATCTTTTCTTTTTTCAAATTACATAGTATAAATAAACATAGAGGTGAGCTTATTGTGCTTTCATTTACAGAAGATAAAAATTCGTGCATTAAGGTTGAGTTAAATCAATTGGACGAGTATTTTATGGATGATGAACCACTTAGCATTTTTATTGATTTACCATATAAAGAGATAAAGAATGTGATATTAGATTATGTTAGATTAAATCCATATAAGGACATAACGTTGTATGTAAAAAGAAGTGAAATAGTGGCTTATCATATTGAAACAGAAGAAGTTGATTTGCCTAAGAGATTGCTTGATCCTCATTCCGTTGGTCCTAAAAGAAAACCAAAGAAAAAAGAAAAAATTGATATTAAAGAACGGATTAGAATGGCTTATACATCAGCTTTTCCTTTTCTTGCCAATCTAAATAAACGTAAAATAGATGCGTATTTAGAGGGGGAATATCAATTAGACAAATATGAATTATTGAGCGTATGCATCGCTTTAAAATTAGATTTAGAAAGCGTAGAAAATGTGCTATTTTTTTCTGGATATGGTTTTATTAAATTTTTATATAAAGATCGTTTAATGCGCGCTTTAATCGAACAACAAAAATACGATATTTATACTGTAGAAGAATCAGTATATGCTTCCAATAAAATATAATTAGTCAAAATAGGTGCATATGAAAAATGAAAAGGGAAAAAGAATAATTAAAAACTTAATTTTCTGTATTTTAATATTTATTTGCTTTGTGTTAATTATTCCTTGTAGTCGCATATCTAATGCAAAAGATTATGCAAGTAGTGAG
Organism: Bacilli bacterium; assembly: GCA_051891155.1. Taxonomy (GTDB): domain Bacteria; phylum Bacillota_I; class Bacilli_A; order RFN20; family CAG-449; genus UBA3210. Next base: position 2,991 of record JBJFEV010000039.1, on the reverse strand, counting down.
AAAAAAATTAATTCATACTATACGATAGAAGTAGCAGAATACGCTAGACTAAAAGATGGAGTAGAAGGTAGTTTCTATGTATTTTTATCGCTTCCTACTTACTATTATTATCTAGTAAAAACAACAAATAATGAATATATAACTGTGGCAGTAAAAGATAAAAAACATATTACTAGTTTGGAAGAAAGCCAAAATGGAGTGTTGTCATCGATAGTTAGAATAACAGGAAAATTAAAGAATAATATTATCGATATTAATTATTATGATTTTGATATTGATGAAGAAGGAACTATCATATCTAGTTATTTCATAGAAGAAAAGAGCACTAAACCATATGAATATGGATTACCATTTGCTTATTTTATTTCTCTAGTCTTTTTTATTGTTAATTTTATTACTGAGTCAGTAAGAAAGAGCGGAAAAGAAGAATATCATACTTTAGATAGTTACATGAAAGAAAAAGCTATTTTGGAAACAAAATTGGATTTTATCAAAGTAAATAATGAAGAATATGAATTCATATTAGCTAATAAAAAGATAGAAGCTCTATGGGAGATTTTGTATATTATTTCTTCTTGTATTATCTTTGCATTTATAAATATAAAACCATTGATTTTATGTGCTTTTTTAATACTTTTTGCTAATGTTATCTTTCTTTTTCTCAACTTATCTAATCGGAGTAAAAAATTATCTTTTACTCTTTATAAATATTTTAAATTAAAAAACCTTCGCGTGGTTATTGAGCAAAATAAAGAAGAAGTTTTAAAAGTCGAAGCAAGAATAAAAGAACTAGATAATATTTAGTTAGGAAAAATATTACCTAGTTCTTTTTATTTACTACATATTTTATGCTGTTTGCTTTTGCTTTTGTGATTTCTTACATTCAGCGATGATATCATCAATATCATCATCTGCTTCTTTAATCGCATCCGTTACGATTACTTCATCGATGCTATATTGTGTATCAATTTGAGCTTGTAGTTCATATTCTTTGTAGAGATATTTTCTTGTGATGATACCTACTCTTAAGGATAGCAATGCGTTAGCTGCACCTTGGGTTAATGATTTAGCTACTTCGTTTAATCCAGGTATAGCGGTTATTGCTCCTTTAACTAACTTATTGATTCCGTTCACAACAACATCTTCTAAATTTAAACTTTGTAACGAATAAGCAATAAGAGCATTTCTAAATACTTTTACAATTAGTTTTGATAATTGAGCGTAAGAAGGATGATATCCACACTTAACTACAATTTGCATAATCATTCTAATATTTAATACAATTACTGTTGCAGCATCGAATTTACTATTTTGTGATATAGCCGTACATGCAAGTACTTTCGCGGCATTAGCATTGATAATTTTGTTAATTTCTTTATTTATTTCACTTTTATATACCACTTTAAGAGTTTCTGTAAGCATTTTTTTATTGCCCATAGATTCTTTTATTTTTTCTTTAGATTCCATAGAAACATCTTTTGATTTTAACAGGTTTTTAGCTACTTTTTTTAACTTTTTGTAATTGATACGAGATATTTTTCTTGCGCTTTCTACATCGATCGCGTCCAGTGTAAAACAAGGTGTTCCCAAAGCAACAGCAATTGGTCTAATAACGAAAATAATTAGTAATAACAGCAATACAATAAGAACAGCATATCCTCCATAAGGATGAATATCATAGACAAAACGGAAGATATCTAAAATGCAAGAAGCAATTATTATCACCATGATGGTAATACAAGCAATGGCAAGTATCTTCCAAAATTTCTTGTTGGTTTTTTTAATTATTTTTTCTTCTTCATTTCCATCTATAGAGACTACTTCTCTTTTTTTAGCTTTGCTTATCTTAGCTACTTCTTTTTTCATATTTCATCACCTTTAGAAAAAGTATATCATAATTTGATTATATTTGCATATATAAGGAATGTCATTATTTGTTGCTTGACAAAATAAAAAGAAAGAAAAATTATAGATTGACTATAATTAGCTTTCTTTCTTTTTTAAAGATTGAATTTTTTTCTCATCTTTATGAGCTTGTATAATACGTTTATGTTCTTCTTTGCGTAGATGCTCTACAAGGAATTGCAATGCTTCAACATACCCAACAAATCCTTTTCCGGATATAATTTTCATTGCCGCTTTACCTGTAACAAGTTTTTGTCGCCATTCCTCGCGTGAATTGATGTTAGAAATATGGACTTCCACTGTTGGGATTTGGACCGCCATTAAAGCATCATATATAGCGTAAGAGTAATGTGAATATGCTCCAGGATTAATGATTATTCCATCAACTTTTTCTTCAAATAAACAACGATGAATTACATCGATAATTTTACCTTCGTGGTTAGATTGATAGAAATCGATAGTTACTTTTTCTAAATCAGCTTTCTTTTGAATTAGTTCGCATAATTCTTTGTATGTTCCAGAACCATATATTTTAGGTTCTCTTATACCAAGTAAATTTAAATTAGGACCATTAATTACCAATATTTTCATAGAATTGCTCCTCCATCGCTTCTGCAGCAGCATCTATAGAATCATTGTTGTCAAATTCAAAGGTTTGATATAAACGATATAAATCTTTTCTTCTTTCGTATAATTCCTCATAAGCTTCACGTGTGGAAGCAAGTGGTCTTACATCGGAAAATTCGATTTCATCTTCATCTCTTACTACATTACAAATAATACCATTTTGTCTTAAAGCTACCATATTTCCTTGACGAGTGACAATGCCTCCTCCACAAGAGATTACTTTATTGTTGGTATAGGCATATTCTTTACATAATTTAGATTCTATATTTCTAAATGCTTCTTCGCCGCTATCTCTGATAATATCACGGCATGATTTTCCTTCTTGCTTTTCGATTAATTCATCTAAATCGATAAATTCTTTACCGAGATTTTGCGCTACTAATTTACCAAGAGTAGATTTTCCAGAATATGGCATACCGATTAAAACAAGATTGGATAAACGCTTTGCTAAAGTAGTAT
>JBJFEV010000038.1:0-11710 GCA_051891155.1 Bacilli bacterium | reverse complement strand
AAAGAGGCATCACTATCAAATTAAATGCTGTTTCTTTAAATTATAAAGCTCAAAATGGAGAAGATTATTTGTTTAATTTGATTGATACTCCAGGCCATGTCGACTTTACATATGAAGTTTCACGTAGTTTAGCGGCATGTGAAGGTGCTTTGCTTGTTGTCGATGCTACACAAGGAGTAGAAGCGCAAACACTTGCAAACGTTTATTTAGCAATCGATAATGACTTAGAAATTATCCCAGTAATAAATAAAGTTGATCTTCCTTCTGCTGATGAAGAAAGAACTAAGGAAGAAATTGAAAAAACGATTGGTCTTCCATGCGATGAAGCAATTGGTGTTTCTGCTAAAACAGGATTAAATGTTGATAAAGTCTTAGAAGAAATTGTAAAGAAAATTCCTTGCCCACAAGGAGATGAAAATGCTCCTTTAAAAGCATTAATATTCGATTCATTCTATGATTCATATCGTGGTGTAGTGGCGCAAGTAAGAATTAAAGAAGGAACCCTAAGAGTCGGTGATCAAATTGTTTTAATGTCCAATGGCCTTTCATATCAAGTTACTGAACTCGGTATTCGAAATCCGAAAGAAATAAAAGAAGATGCTCTATATGCTGGTGAGGTTGGTTGGGTAGCGGCTCAAATAAAGGATATTACTGAAGTGCGTCCTGGTGATACCATCACTTTAAAAAATAATCCAAGTAAAGAAGCTTTACCAGGCTATCGTAAATTAAATCCTATGGTTTACTGTGGTTTATATCCATGTGATTCCAAAAAGTATCAAGATTTAAAAGAAGCACTCGAAAAATTATCATTAAATGATGCTTCATTACATTTTGAGCCTGAAACATCACAAGCTTTAGGATTTGGATTTAGATGTGGTTTTTTAGGCTTACTCCATATGGATGTAGTGCAAGAAAGATTAGAAAGAGAATATAATATCGATTTGATACTAACCGCACCATCTGTCATATATCATATATATTTACATGATGGAACGATGATCGAGTTAGATAATCCGGCTAAAATGCCTGATCTAACACAAGTTAAAGAAATTCAAGAACCATTTGTTGAAGCGAAAATTATGACGCCGAAAGAATTTGTGGGACCTATTATGCAATTAGCTCAAGAAAAACGTGGTAATTATGTGGATTTAGTTTATTTTGATGATTCGAGAATGGAATTAATATATGAATTGCCTCTTTCAGAAATTATTTATAATTTCTTTGACAAATTGAAATCTTATTCTCGTGGATATGCTTCTTTTGACTATTCTTTATCTGGATATCTTCCAAATAAATTAGTGAAGATGGATATTTTGTTGAATGGGGAACCTATTGATGCCTTAAGCTCAATTGTATTTAAAGATTTTGCCTATAGAAGAGGACAACAAATCGTAAACAAATTAAAGGACGTTATTCCACGTCAACAATTTGAAGTTCCTGTTCAAGCGGCAATCGGAGGAAAGATTATTGCTCGTACTGATATTAAAGCGATGAGAAAAGATGTATTAGCTAAATGTTATGGTGGCGATATATCCCGTAAGAAAAAATTGCTAGATAAACAAAAAGAAGGAAAAAAGAGAATGAAAGCTATTGGTACAGTCGAAGTCCCACAAGAAGCATTTATGGCTATTCTGTCAGTTGATGAGGATAATGAATAAAAAAAGGAAAAATTTGTTAGTAGAATATTAGTAGATTTTTATTACACCTATTGATAAATAGGTGTTTTTTTAATATAATTTTACTAATGATTTCTGAGGTGATTAATATGGAAAAAGATTTTGGTGTAAGGTTTACTGATGAGTTCTATGCAACCAAAGATGAAGTAAAAAAAGCATTAAATATTTCAAGTATTGATTCTATTTGGGATAAGGTTATTCAATATCGTACATTTTTTACAAAACAACTACCTCTACGCAATATTGAATATGTTCCTTATAATATCGTTTTACCTCAATATTTATTAAATAAAGTGGTAAAAATAGAAAAAAGAATATCTCATTCGTTAGTGAAATATATACAAATATCATATACGAATCAAAAAGATAAAATCGTATTTGAAAATGATTCATATTTGAATATGATATTAACTCTTGCCAATTTATATGATATTAAAATAGATCATCCTTCTGCATTAGCTTTAATTAATGAAGAACAAGAAACAATACCGGTTGAACAATTATTTTTACATCGTTATATAAAAGTGTTAAAGAATATACAAAATGATGTTGATGATATTTCCTTGGCAAGATTTATTAATATTTATGGAGAATTAAGAGGAAGAACCTTTGATGTAGAAAATACTTCTTCCTATATTCGTCAAACAGATGTCAATAATCGACAAGATCATGTCCTTGTTGGTAAACATTATGAGGGAGCACCTTTAGAAAGAATTCTTCCACTATTGGAAGATTTAATTTCATTTTTAAATAAATCTCCATATTGCGGATTAATCAACGCATGCATTACATATTTTTATATACTCTATATCAAACCTTTTGAATATTATAACGAAGAAATGGCGATCATTTTATTTAAATACGTTTTATCGCATTTTGACAATGAAAATATTCCATCTTTTGTTAACATTGAAGAGAGTATTTTATCTTCTTCAAAGATTATTGATAAGATGATGCTCGAATCAGAAATGAAATTTGATTTAACATATATATCTAATCGCTTGATTGAGATTTTCGATAATTCGTTAATGATTCTAGAAGATAAATTAAAAGATTTTTCTATTTCATCTCCTGTAGAAAATGTTGAAGAAGATAATGGCGAAATATTTGAAGAAAAAGAGGTGACTCTTCCACCTTATCAAGAGCATATTGAAAAAGAAGAAAGAGAATTACCTCGCGTCAATTATAGCGAGAATATTGCTATTGATGGAGTTGATTTCGAAAAGAAAGTATCTTTGCCAAAAGTGCCGGTTGGATTGGATGAAAAGGATGCTTCCTTAGTAGCGCAACACCTTTTGGAAATTTATCCATCACTCAAGAAAAATCAAGCGGATTTCTACTCAAAGCATTGTACAATAGGCAAGTATTATACAATTGCTCAATATAAAAGAGAACAGAATGTTGTTTACGAAACAGCTAGAACATCCATGGATAATCTAGTTAATTTAGGATTTTATAAAAAAGAGCAAATTCGTAACAAATTTGTTTATACACCAGTTGTTCGTGATTAAAAGGAGAATAAGATTATGGAAATATTGTGGATTTGTTTAGGGGCATGTGGTATCGCTTTAGTGGTTTTTCTTCTAAAAAAGTTCGTTCCAGGACTATCAAATAATTCAGAAAAAGAAAAAGATGAAAAAGAAGAAAATAATATCGATAAATATGTAGTTCCTTTTGAAGAGACGACACAAACTAAAGAAATTGAAGAAGATGACAAAAAATAAAGGTCTTTATGTGCATTTACCATTTTGCAATCATATATGTTCATATTGTGATTTTTGCAAAATGATATATAGTGAATCAATTTGTAAAGAATATTTACAAGCTTTAGAAAAAGAATTGTTATCACTAAATATAAAAGATATTTCTTCTATTTATATAGGAGGGGGAACACCTTCATCCCTTTCCATTGATAATTTAAAAATATTATTAGATATTTTATCTAAGTACACATATCAAGGTATTAATTATACATTCGAAGCTAATGTGGAATCACTTTGTGAAGAAAAAATTTATTTATTGAGTCAATATGGGATTAATAGAGTATCTTTAGGAGTGCAATCTTTCGACGATAAATTGCTAAAAGATATGAATCGACACCATAATGAAGATGATATTAGAAGAACGATATATTTATTGCATAAATATCATATTGACGATATCAATATCGATCTAATATATGGTTTACCAAGTCAAAGTTTTGACTTATTGAAAAAGGATGTTGAAAAAGCCTTAACCCTTGATATTACCCACATATCAACATATGCTTTAATGGTTAATCCTAATACAATATATTCATTAAATAAAATAGAAGAAAAAGATGATGATTTTTTAGCGGAAGAATATGAATATATTTGGACCAAATTAGAAGAAAAAGGATTTTATAGATATGAAGTATCCAATTTTGCAAAAGAAGGATACGAATCGTTTCATAATAAAATTTATTGGTCTAACAATGAGTATTATGGATGTGGAATAGGAGCTTCATCATATATAGATAATGTTCGTTACGATAATACAAAATCGTTAAATAAATATTTAAAAGGTGATTATGTATTGAATAAAGAGTATCTTACACAAGAAGATAAATTATTTTATTCTTTGATGCTCGGATTAAGAATGACTAAAGGTATCGATATTGCAAAATTAAATGAGGAATATCAAATTGATTTTGAAACAAAATATAAAGATAAAATTAATAGATTAAAAAAAGACAAATTAATAGAAATTGAAAAAGGTTATGTAAGAGTAACAAAAAGCAATTTATATATTTTAGATTACATTGAAAAAATATTATTATATTAGTAGGAAAGAGAGGAAATTATGAATATACCTAGATTCGATAGAAGAATTATTTCTTATTTCATAGATTTAATTATTCCATCTATATTATCCATTTTTACATATTTTTTATTGAAACATAGTTTTCAAATATTAGATTATTTAACCTTCTTTTTATGGGCTGAATTTTTTTCAATGGTATATTTTTTAGTGATTAATACTCTTTTTGCTTACATATTTAATGGAATTACTATTGGTAATTTGTTTACAAAGACAAAAATGGTCAGTTTAGATGGAAAAAGATTATCATTAAAACAAATCTTATTAAAATACTTTCCTCTATGTGTTTGGCCAACCGTTATAATCAATGCATTTTATATGCTGTATGTTCATACAGAAACGACCATATATGATACTTTGAGCAAAACAATTGTGATTTTAAAGTAAAAGGCAATAGATTTTATCTATTGTTTTTTCTTTTTTGTTTTTTTTAAAAAATTTTAGCACCAATGTGTTGACAGTGCTAATAAAATGGTTATAATATATTTAGCATTCAAAAAAGAAGAGTGCTAAAAAGGAGGCGACAATATGAACTTATCAAGAAGAGATTTGATTCTTAAATATATTGTTGAGTATTTCATTAAAACAGCTTCTCCTGTGGGAAGCCATACTCTTATTGAAGAATATGATCTTCCTTATTCATCCGCGACTATTCGAAACGAAATGGCGGAACTAGAAAGAAACGGGATGATTGAAAAAACTCACACCTCATCTGGTAGAATTCCTTCCACAAAAGGATATAAATACTATATATCTTATTTAAGAGAAAGGGATTTAGATTCCGAAATTAAAAATCAATTGGCTTTAGTTTTAAACGAAAAAAGTAAATCGATTGAAGATGTAATTAAAGAATCATGCGAAGTATTAAGTCATATGACAAACCTTGCCTCTGTGGTTCTAGGACCAAACGCTGATGAAGAGCATTTAATATCAGTACAATGCATTCCTTTATCGAAGAATTCAGCAACTGCTGTATTTGTAACGGATAAAGGTTATGTGGAAAACAAAACATTTATTTTCCCAAGTGAAGTTAAGATTACGGATGTACAAAATTGTGTGAAGATGTTAAATGATCGACTCGTCGGTACTTCTGTTTCAGGTTTAGTTCCTAAAATGGAAGTGATCAAACCTATCATTACTCAATACGTAAAAGACAATGATATTATATACCGTGCATTTGCTGAAATGCTTCTTAAGTTCACGGAAAATCGTGTCTCAATGTTTGGAACTGATAATTTATTTGATCAACCAGAATTCTCTGATAATACCAGTGCGATTAAACGTATGATGAAATTGCTTGAATCACCTGAAGTTATGAAGAATTATCGTAACAAAGGTACCACTTCAGAAGTCTTTATTGGTGATGATAATGGAAATGATGATTTGAAAAATGTTTCAGTTGTCACAAGCAATATTAATGTTAATGGAGAAAAAAGAGGAACCATCGCCTTAGTTGGTCCAACTAGAATGGATTATGACAAAGTATTATCCGCTTTAGAATATGTTGTTGGAGAATTGAATAAATTCTTTAATGATGGAAGAAAGGAAGATGAAGATGGACGAGAATAAAGAAAATGAAGTAGAAAAAGAAATAGATGCCGATGAATCTGAAAAAAAAGACGAAAAAAAGTCAAAAAAAGAGAAAATCGAATATCTAGAAAGTCAAGTTGCTTATTGGAAAAATAAGTATTATGAAGCATATGCTGATATGGATAACTTAAGAAAACAAATTGAAAAAGATCATGCACAAGTTATGAAATATCGCTCTCAAGGTTTCCTTGAAGCTTTGCTTCCATCATTTGATAACTTCTACAACTGCTTTAAGTTTAAGCCAAGTGACCCAACTTTAGCGGCTTATTGCAAAGGATTTGAAATGATTTATAACCAAATGACCGCGACATTAGAAAATGAAGGGGTCAAGGAAATAATTCCTGCTATTGGTGATAAATTTGATCATACGACAATGCAAGCGGTCGATGTAGTTGAAGGAGAAGAAGATGATCTTGTAACTACTGTTCAATTAAAAGGTTATATGTTAAAAGATCGCTTAGTTAGACCAGCAATGGTCATCGTTTCAAAAGTAAAAAAAGAAGAAAAAGAAGAAACTTCATCTGAAGTGCAAGATTCAGAAGATTCAAAAATAAACTAAATTAAAGGAGATAAAGATTATGGCAAAAGAAATTATTTTAGGTATTGACTTAGGTACAACAAACTCAGTTGTATCATATATGCAAGAAGATGGTAAATGGAAAGTTATTCCAAACCCTGAAGGACCAAACACAACACCTTCTGTTGTAGCTTTTAAACCAGATGGAGAAGAAATTGTTGGGTTTGCTGCGAAAAGACAATTATTAACTAACCCAGATACAGTAGCTTCAATTAAACGTAAGATGGGTACAAATGAAAAAGTTCATATTAACTGCATTAACAAAGATTTCACACCACAAGAAATTTCCGCGAAAATCTTGGCATATATGAAAAAATATGCTGAAGATAACTTAGGACAAAAGATTTCTAAAGCAGTTATTACTTGTCCTGCATACTTCAACGATGCTCAAAGACAAGCAACAAAAGATGCTGGTACAATTGCTGGCTTAGATGTTGTTCGTATTATCAACGAACCTACAGCTGCTGCTTTAGCATATGGAGAAGAAAATAACTCAGGTAAAGATGAAAAGATCTTAGTTTATGACCTAGGTGGTGGAACATTCGATGTTTCTATTCTAGAAATCGCTGATGGAACATTTGAAGTAGTTGCTACAGCTGGTGATAATAGATTAGGTGGAGATGACTGGGATAATGTCTTAGCATCTTATATTAAAGATCAAATTAGAGCACAATATGGAGTTGATTTATCAAATGATAAAATGGCTTCACAAAGATTAAAAGAAGAAGCAGAAAAAGCAAAAATTGCATTATCAAGCCAATTAAAAGTTACTATTTCTCTTCCTTTCATCGCTATGACTCAAAATGGTCCTGTTAACTTTGAAATGGATTTAACAAGAGCAAAATTTGAAGAATTAACAAGAGATTTATTAAGAAGAACAGAAGAGCCAGTAAGAAGAGCTTTAGCGGACGCTAGATTAACTGCAAATGATTTACATGAAATCATTATGATTGGTGGTTCTACTCGTATGCCAGCTGTTCTTGATCTTGTTAAGAGATTAACTGGTAAAACTCCAAATATTTCTGTCAACCCTGATGAAGCAGTTTCTGTTGGTGCTGCAATTCAAGGTGGCGTTATCCGTGGTGATAAGAAAGATGTATTATTATTAGACGTTACACCATTAACATTAGGTATTGAAACAATGGGTGGTGTTATGACAGCATTAATTAATAGAAATACAACAATTCCTACTACTAAATCACAAGTATTCTCAACAGCGGAAGATAATCAACCTTCTGTTGATATCATGGTTTATCAAGGTGAAAGACCAATGGCTAGAGACAATAAATTAATCGGTTCATTTAGACTTGATGGTATTCGTCCAGCAAGAAGAGGACAACCTCGTATCGAAGTTACATTTAATATTGACGTTAATGGTATCGTTAATGTTAAAGCTAAAGACTTAGATACAAATAAAGAACAACAAATTACTATTTCTGGTAATAATGGTTTATCTAAAGAAGATATCGATAGAATGGTCAAAGAAGCTGAAGAAAATAAAGAAGCTGATGAAAAGAGAAAAGAAGAAGTAGAAATCAAGAATAAAGCTGAATCATTCATTTCTCAAATTGATGAAGCTATGGCAACTCAAGGTGATAAGATGGATGCAAATCAAAAAGCAGAAACTGAAAAACTAAGAAATGAATTAAAAGAAGCTTTAGACAAAAATGATATCGAAACATTAAAAGCAAAAATGACTCAATTAGAACAAGCTGCTGCTTATGCTCAACAATATCAAAATCAAGCAGGTGCTCAACAATATAGCGATCAATCATCTTCTGATGCTGCAAGTGGAACTAACAGCAATAATGATGATGTAATCGATGCTGATTTCTCTGAAAAGAAATAGTAAATTAAAAAATGATATGGAGGATTTTACAAGTCCTCCATATTTATCGTATTAAGAAAGGAGCACGTTATGGCAAATAAAAGAGATTATTATGAAGTCTTGGGCCTATCTAAAGGCTGTAGTGAAGATGAAATTAAATCTGCTTATAGAAAACTTGCAAAAAAATATCATCCAGATTTAAATAAAGAGCCTGGTGCTGAAGAAAAATTTAAAGAAGTACAAGAAGCTTATGAAGTTCTTTCTGATTCTTCAAAAAGAGCTAAATATGATCAATTTGGTCACGCTGCTTTTGATCAAAATGGTGGCGATGCGGGATTTGGTGGATTCGGTGGCTTTGGAGGAGGATTCCAAGATGTTGATTTAGGCGATATCTTTGGTTCTTTCTTTGGTGGAGGAAGAGCATCTTCATCTCGTCAACAAACTGGACCTCAAAAAGGTAAAGATTCATTCTTATCTATTAAAATTAGTTTCATGGACGCTATTAAGGGAACTAAAATTGAACTTCCTGTTACTTATGATGAACCTTGTACAAAATGTGGAGGAAGTGGAGCTCGTTCTTCTTCTGATATAGAAAATTGTCGCACTTGTGGAGGAAGAGGATATGTTACTCAAAGAACGCAAACCTTCTTAGGCGTCATGGAAAAACAAGGTGTATGTCCAGATTGTCAAGGTAGTGGTAAAACAATTAAAGTTAAATGTGATGCTTGCCAAGGCAAAGGATATAATAGAAAGAAAGTTAATGTTGAAGTTTCTATTCCTGCTGGTATTCAAAATGGTCAACAAATTCGAGTAGCTGGTAAAGGATCACGTGGATATAATGGAGGAGTTAATGGCGATTTATACATTGAAGTCGTCATCCAACAAGATAATTTATTTAAACGTGATGGAGATAATATTCATATCGATTTATCTATTTCTTTAGTTGATGCTTGCTTAGGTGGAACGGTTGATATTCCAACAGTTAATGGTGATGTGGAATTAGTTATTCCGGAAGGAACGCAACATGGACAAGTATTAAAAGTTAAAGGAAAAGGCGCTAAAAACTTAAGAACTGGTCAATACGGTGATCAATTTGTTCATATTGTTGTTAAAACTCCAACAAAACTTACAAATGAACAAAAGGATTTATTAAAGAAATTTAATGAAATTGAAGATAAGAAAACTTCTAAACAAGAAACTTTCTTCGATAAACTTAAAAAAGGATTTAAAAAATAAAATAGGTTTTATAAAAGCTGTTAATTTTTAGTTAAAGATAAAATAAAGGTTGGTATAAAGTACATATTTAGTACTGAATATCAACCTTTTATAATGGTAAATCTGAGTCATTTTTTTTATTAAATAAATTGACGATATATTTTTAGTTTAAAAGACCCATTTTAAATATTTTATACTGATTTTGTGGTAAATTAGCATAATTTAAGCAACTATAAGGAAAAGAGCTGTTTTGAAAGAGTTACATAGAGAGATTATCTTTAAAAAATTTATTTCTTTACACATTTTTAATTGTGTTATATTTGAAAAATATTATTTTAATCTATTGTAATTTATCAATTTTTTATAATAAAATATGAACGAAAGAAGAAAGGAGGTTGGTAATTTATGGATCATCCCGATAGTAGAATTACAAATGGATATAATAATAGAGGATTTAAATTATTAACTTTCTTTCAAGTTAATAAAAAATAATCCTCACTAGTGAGGTGCAAAATGGATGAATTTTTAAATGAAATCTTAGCAATTATACGCTCAGAGAAAACAACAGAAGAGAAAAAAGAATTATTAGAAAATTATCACGCATCAGATTTAGCGGATGTAATTGAAAAACTAGATGATGGTGAAAGAGAAAAAATTGAAGAAATCCTTGATACGGAACATATCGCGGAAATTTTAAATTACTTAGAAAATAAAGCGGAAGTTCTTGAACAAATGGAAGATGAAGATGTAGCTGATGTCATCGAACTTATGGATGCTGATGATGCGGTTGATATTTTACAAGAATTAGATGAAGAAGATCGTAATAATATTATTGAATTAATGGACGAAGAAGCAAAAGAAGATGTCCAACTTATTTTATCATTTGAAGAAGATCAAATAGGTTCGATTATGACGACCAATTTCATCACTATTGCTAAAGGTGATTCAGTTAAAACCGCGATGAAAAAAGTGGTTCAACAAGCTAGTGAGAATGATAATATTACCACGATATTTGTTGTTGATGAAAATAATAAATTCCATGGAACTATTTCTTTACCTGACTTAATTTGTGCACGCGAAGGAGATAATTTAGAGGATATTACAAAATTAAATTATCCTTATTTTTATGCTACCGATGATGTATCAGAAAGTGTAAATAAATTAAAAGAATATAACGAAGATATTATTCCAGTTCTTGACGAAAGTGATGAAATTATTGGTGTTATCACATCAAATGATGTTATTGAACTTATTAGAGATGAAGCAGCGGATGATTATAACAAATTAGCCGGTGTCCTTGAAGAAGAGGAACTTGATGAATCAGTTTTCCAATCTATGAAAAAACGTATTCCTTGGCTAGCATTACTTCTAATTCTAGGATTAGTTGTTTCTCTTGTTATTTCACGTTTTTCTGCGGTTATTACAGTTGTATCTGCTGCAGTATTCTTCCAATCTGTTGTATTTGATATGGCTGGTAATGGAGGAACACAATCCCTTGCTGTAACCTTAACAACAATTACTCAAAACCAAGAAATATCTGGGAAAAAGTTTAGAAAAATGTTGTTTAAAGAGCTTCGTGTTGGTATTTGTAATGGTTTATTGCTAGGAACATTATCTTTTGGAGCAGTTCTAGCTTTTCTTTGCATAACTCATCAAGAAATTGTAACTGGAAGAGCATTTGCTTTCATTGATGCATTAAAAGTATCTTCTTCAGTTGGAATAGCTTTATTATGTGCATTAACATTTTCTTCTATGTTTGGTTTATTACTTCCAATGTTCTTTAAAAAAATTAAAGTAGATCCAGCAGTTGCATCTGGACCAATGATTACTACAATTAATGATATTTGCTCAGCATGTATTTATTATGTTTTAGTTGCCTTATTATTTGGTTTATCTTTATAAAAATTAAATAATTTGTAAAAATTTACAAAAATTTATAAAAATTCCATTTCCCCTATTCCCAATATATATTTTAAAACCTAT